>JALSSM010000223.1 GCA_026984275.1 Gammaproteobacteria bacterium | reverse complement strand
ACCGATGAGTTGAAAATCTGGTTCAGGTTTAGAGCCGGCTGTCGCTCCCAGTGCAAGTTCAAGTGTTTCTCCGATCCAGCCTTTGTTACGAAGTAAATCCTCTGGCGTTTTCCGGTTCAGTTTATTCGCTATTTCTCCCAGTCTTTGTCCAGCAATTTCCCAGGCTCGTTTGAGTAATTCATCCTCACTTTGTGGAGGATTGATCATTTCCATTGGTACCATTATTTAAGGCTTTTAGAATCGTATTTTCCAGGCATTCAAATTTTACCGGATCATTGATCGGATTATTCTCCAGATCTGTCAGATAAAAAATATCTTCAACACGTTCACCAAAAGTAGCGACTTTTGCATTGTGCAGACGTACCCCGCAGAAGGCCATCGCCATTCCGATCACAGCAAGTAACCCGGGCTGATCAATCGCAGTGACTTCGAGAACCGTTCTGTTATTCGTTTTGTCTTCACAAAACATCACTGTTGCAGGAATATTAAAACTGCGTAATTTTCGTGGTTGCATACGATTGATCTGACTCAAAATTGGCTGAGGAGCAGACAGGTATTGTTTTAAAGTATCAGCAATTTTCTCAATACGATCCTCATCAGTAACCGGCAAATTTGTTGAGGCATCAAGCACAATATAGGTATCCAGATTAAATCCATCTTTTGTCGTAAAAACGCGTGCATCAACAACAGTCAGGCCCATTTGATCCATGGAGTAAGCCATCGCTGCGAACAGGCTATCTTTGTCATGGCAATAAATAAATATTTCTGTACCTCCGCGCCGAGTTTGTGGTCGGATCTTAATCAGTGGTAAATCCTCTTCGTCAAGATCAATAATCGATTCAGTTTCCCAGGCTATTTCATCCGGTGAATGCCTGAGGAAGTAGTCATCATCTAACTTCTCCCAGACTTTTCGAAGTTTATCAACTTGAAGTCCATCACCAATAAGCATCGTTAAAACTTGTGCTTTCACCTGAGAAATACGTTCATCTTTTTGTAGCGGGTTCTCGACACCACGGCGAATCGCTTTGAGCGTTTTTCGATATAATTCTTTTAGCAGAGAGTCCTTCCAGCTATTCCACAAGGCCGGATTTGTGCCACGAATATCCGCAACGGTCAGCAGGTAGAGATAATCAAGATGAGTTTTGTCACCCATAAGTTGTGCAAATTTATTGATCACATCCGGATCAGACAAATCTTTTCTTTGTGCCGTGGATGACATTTGCAAGTGAGTTTTTACCAGCCATGCCACCAGATTCGTATCATACTGCCCCAGTCCATGTCTGGTACAAAAATCAATCGCATCAGCAACCCCCAGTTCGGCATGATCACCACCACGACCTTTGGCAATATCATGAAATAATCCGGCCAGAAATAATAACTCCGGTTTCGCTATTTCACTGTAAACTTGTGCACAAAGAGGGAGCTTTTCCTCAGTTTCAGGCAGCACATATCGACGTAGGTTTCTGACCACTCTTAGAGTATGTTCATCAACGGTAAATACATGAAACAGATCAAACTGCATTTGTCCTGAAATCGCTTCAAAAGCAGGCAGGTAGGCTGCCAGTACACCATAACGATGCATGCGTTGTAGCTCATGCCCCATACGTTTTGGCTGGCGTATGATTTCCATGAATAAACTTTTGGCCCGGATGTCTTCCCGAAATTTATCGTCAATCAGACAGAGATGGTCTCTGATGGCGCGGATAGTTTTAGCGCGCACACCGAGGATATCCGGATTCTGTTGAATAATTAAAAAGATTTCCAACAGCGCAAATGGGTAATACTTAAAAACATTTTCGTGCGTGATTTTGATGTAATTATTTCTGATCTCAAAGCGATTATTGATGGGTTTGATCACCGACTTTTCAGCATCTTCAAGTAAGGCTTCGTAAAAAAAACCGAGCAGCATTTCATTCAGTCGATTCAGTTCGGTGATGGTGCGGAAATACAACTTCATAAAACCTTCGACGGCCAGTTGGTGTTCGTCATCGACAAAGCCAAATTCAGTTGCAACGCCTTTCTGGTGTTCGAACAAAAGCCGATCTTCTCGACGACCGGCGATGAGATGCAGAATATAACGGACACGCCACAGGAAATTCTGGCCTGCATCCAGTGTATGAAATTCTTCTTCAGTGAGGAAATGATGGTGGACAAGTTCCTCCAGCGTATCTGCTCCGAAATAACGTTTCACAACCCAGCCGATCATCTGAATATCACGTAATCCTCCCGGACCTTCTTTGATATTTGGCTCCAGGTTATGAGCGGTGTCACCATATTTTTTATGACGCTCGTACTGCTCCTTATATTTCGCTTTGAAGAAGTCTTCGTTTGGCCAGATCTGTTCCGGACCGGTGACTTTTTTCATGGCTTCAAAAATGTCGGTATTACCGGCCAGCAAACGGGCTTCCATCAGATTGGTTGCCACCGTGATATCCTTTTCTCCTTCTTCGGCACATTGTTCGACGCTACGAACACTAAGACCGACTTCAAGACCGATATCCCACATAAAAGTCACAAATGCAGAAAGTTTTTCATTTATTTTTTCATCGGGTTCTGTTTTAAAAATGATCGCAAGATCGATGTCCGAACCGGGATGTAGTTCACCACGACCATAACCGCCAACGGCAATCAAACTAAAATTTTCATTATCTAATTGATGGTATTCCCAGGCGATGATCAGGAGTTGATCGACCAGATAGGCTCTTTGTTGAACCAGTTCTTTGACTGGAGTATCCATTTTAAAGCGCTGCTCCAGGATCTTGTGACCTTTTCGCAGAGCCTCTTT
>JALSSM010000222.1 GCA_026984275.1 Gammaproteobacteria bacterium | reverse complement strand
ACATCTGATCAATGGTAAAAATTACCTCTTCAGGAGAAAAAGAACTCAGCCGCGAAATTGGTTTCTGGCTACTGTGTTTTTATGGACTGGGAAATATTCTTGGTGCCGGGATTTATGTGCTGGTTGCAACGGCATCAACACCATGGCAACCATAGCAGTTCATATTGAAAACTTTCCATCCGACATGGGTATAAATGTCCACTTTGCCATCCTTAATGTTGTAAGGCTTCTCATCCCCAGCATAGAGGGCAGACGTTGTTAACAATAATCCTGCAGCCAGACATAGAACTCTGGATAAACGAATCTTCATCATCATCTCCTTTTTGATTACATGAATCACAGATTTAGTCTGCTACGATTTTGATCAGGTTTTCCTGATCCGGATCAAGAAACAGAGTTATGGCCAGATCCCACGTTCCAGTGTCACGTTGGCCAGACGTTCTATGGCCAGAACCAGTGCTGCGGTTCTGAGATCGATGGGAGTCATTTCTTCAGGTGTTTCCTTTGAAGTCTGGACCTCATTGAGTAATCGCCATTTATTTATGACGATATCGACGCTACGGTACATCTTCACCCGTAAAGAATGATCAACTTCATCCAATTTCCAATCTTCGTGTTTGATATTCTGAACCCATTCAAAAAAACTGACGATAACACCACCAGCGTTGGCCAGAATATCAGGTATGACAGGGATGCCTTTACTGACTAACAGATCATCAGCAGCTGGTGTAATTGGACCATTGGCCGCTTCGACGATAAGGCTTGCCTGTATGCGGTCGACATTGTCCGCACGGATTTGTTGTCCGAGGGCAGCGGGGATTAGAATATCGCAATCCATTTCAAGCAGATCGTCATTGGTGATGGTTCGTGTCTCAGGAAGGCCAACGACCGTACCATTGATCTTCTTATACTCAAGCACTGAGTCGACATTAAGCCCCTCATTATTATCAACACAAATCCCACCGGAAGAATCGCTAACAGCAATGATTTTAGCGCCTGCCTGATCAAACAGCGTCGCAACTGCGGCTCCGACATTACCGATTCCCTGTATGGCAATTCGTGCATCTTTGAGTGATTTCAGTTCGGGTAATCCACCTTCAGAAAGGTACCGTTCTGTGGCATAAAAAACACCTTGTCCTGTTGCTTTATCACGTCCAGATGAGCCACCCAGATCCACTGGTTTTCCGGTGACTACCGGGTGATTATTTCGACCGGGATGCATGATGTCATAGGTGTCGTAGATCCAGGCCATGGTTTGATCATTAGTATACATGTCAGGAGCAGGTATATCTGTATAGGGTCCAATATCGTCACCTAACTCAGTTACAAAACGACGGGTGATGCGTCGTAATTCATCATGGCTGAGGGCCTTTGCATCACAAATGACACCGCCTTTTGCTCCACCAAAAGGAACCTCTACCAGTGCACACTTCCAGGTCATCAACGCAGCAAGTGATTTAACTTCTTCCTTGCTAACCTCTGGGTGATAACGAATTCCTCCTTTACCGGGACCTAAAACCCGGCTATGCACAGTACGGAAACCATGAAAGGTTTTTACCGAGCCATCATCCATCATGACTGGAAAACAAACGCTCAGTGTTCTTTTCGGAGATTTTAAGAAATCGATCAAACCATGCTTTAATTGATCAATATGTTGGGTCGCACGATCGAATTGATATCGACTGATATGAACCGGGTTGAGGTTTTCAGTATCTACTGGTTGCTTATCTTCAGGTTCCGGGGTGGCCATGTTCGAATTTCCTATAGTATTCATTCATAGAGCAATTATCTTACTGTATAACTTGTCATAATATATTGGATGAGAATTATCTATATCAATTGATCTGCATCATGCAAATACCATGATCTAATATACATCTGATGATGTTAATCGTTAAACTGGTTTCCAGAGCATTTAAACACAGGTTAGAAATGTGATGAAGATGACCAGACATTAAGGTGGTACTCGAATGTTGATCCATCCGACAGCGATTATCGATTCCTCAGTAAAACTTGGGGAAAACGTTAAGGTTGGCTCCTATGCCATTATTGAGCAGGATGTTGAAATTGGTGATGGGTGTCAGTTACATGCCCATGCAATCATTAAACGTAATACACGGATAGGACAACGGAATATTATCCATGAGCATGCCATCATCGGTGGCGATCCGCAGGATTTATCTTATAACGGCGATCAGACTTCATTGGTGATAGGGGACGATAATGTCTTTCGTGAATGCGTCACTGTTCATCGTGCGACAAAGAGAGAACATCCGACTACGATTGGTAATTCCTGTTTTCTGATGGCTTATTCCCATGTGGCACATGATTGCCAACTGGAGGATAATATAATCTTTGCCAACAATGCGACACTTGGCGGACATGTCAAAGTTGGGAAAGGTGCTTTTATATCTGGATCAACGGCCGTTCATCAGTTTTGTCAGGTGGGAGCCTATTCAATGCTTAGTGGCGTGACGCCGGTGTCTCTTGATGCATTGCCTTTTATGATCATCGCAGGTAATCCAGCAAGAACTATCGGCTTAAACCTGGTAGGCCTGAAGCGGGCAGACTTTAATAAAGAAGAGATCAGTCATATCAAACAGGCATTTCAGATCCTGTTTTTGTCTGGGAAACCTCTGAGTATTGCACTGGAAGAATTAAAGACAATAGATTCCGTGCGAGTAAAAATACTCATAGACTTTATTAATCATTCAAAGCGTGGTTTTACGCATTACAGAAAAAAACAAGGGAGTCATCAGAATACTATAAGGGGGTAAGACCCTATG
>JALSSM010000221.1 GCA_026984275.1 Gammaproteobacteria bacterium | reverse complement strand
ATTAAATAAATCAAACATACCTATAGTTTTTACCAATGGGCCTGCTACTTAACCTGATTTCTGTACTCAGCGTGATGGATACTGGATAATTCGGCTTATGGATCTGGCTCTGCAATTCACTGATGTTACAAAACACTATGGTAAGCATAAGGTGCTTGATGATGTTTCGTTTGCTGTCAGAAAAGGCCGTTTTGTGGCGCTTGTAGGTGAGAATGGGGCAGGGAAGACAACGCTGATCAAATGTCTGCTGGATTTTTGTGATCTGCAGTCTGGACAGATAGCGATCTTTGGTGAAGACCACCGAAAAACTGATGCACGTTCCCGGCTGGCATTTTTACCTGAACGATTTATGCCACCCTATTTTGTGACAGGCAATGATTTTCTACAGCATATGGCTCGAATGTACGAGCAGAAATTGGATCCTCAAATCACCGGTGAAATCCTGACAGCACTGGATCTGGAACCTGTTGCGCTGAAAAAGCCGGTCCATACCTTATCAAAAGGGATGGCACAAAAACTGGGGCTTGCCTCTGTTTTGATGAGTGATAAAGACCTGCTGGTACTGGATGAACCCATGAGCGGGCTGGACCCTAAAGCACGTGCTCTGTTAAAACGTCATTTGCTGGATCAGAAAACCAGAGGTAAAACACTCTTTTTCAGTACCCATTTATTGGCCGATGTAGAAACCCTCTGCGATGAGATCATTATTCTGCACAATGGCCGTCCTCAATATATTGGGGCTCCATCAAGTTTCTGTGAGCAGTACCAGTCAGAAACACTGGAAGAAGCTTATATTTCTTCAATTTCATAATCGTGAGTAATTACAGCCGTTGCGCCCAGCATAATGGAAGCTGAGCAGTATTTTTCGGCGGAAAGTTCAATCGCACGTTTGACCTGTGTTTCTTTGATATTTCGCCCTCGAATAATGAAATGTGCATGAATTTTTGTAAAAACCTTCGGGATCTCTTCTGATCGCTCTGAACTTATCTCAACCTCTACATCAAAAATATCCTGCCGGGCTTTTTTCAACATGGAAACAATATCAAAAGAGGTGCATCCGCCCATACCCAATAACAACATCTCCATCGGGCGAATACCCAGATCTCGCCCACCAGACTCTGGTGATCCGTCCATAACCACTGAATGACCACTGCCAGATTCACCTAAAAAGGTCATATGATCGACCCATTTCACACGAGCTTGCATTTGTTTACTCCTTTTCTATACCGATTTTTCGGATGCAAGCGTATCATATTTGGGTACAGGTAAATGTATTGCAGGCTGCAGAGGGAGCAACCTGGTTAGAAGTAGAATTTTCAAAGGAGAAACAAAACGTGGCCATCCCGATTTTCAAAGCAACAGAAACACCGGACTATATCGAGAAGCTTCTAGAGCTTTCACATCGGAAATCATTTCCCGCCAAAAACATGATCCTCCGCCAGGGTGATCCGGCGACAGAACTACTTTATGTGGTTGAAGGCTCGGTAACCGTTTTACTTGAAGATGAAAAAGGTCATGAGATTATTCTTGCCTATCTGAATGAAGGCGAGTTTTTTGGTGAACTGGGTTTATTTGAAGAAGAAATAAAACGGGTTGCCTTTGTTCGAGGTCGTACCCCCTGCGAAATAGCCTATATCAGTTATGACAAGGTCAGAAAGCTGGCCGAACAATATCCTGATCTGCTTTTCCATATCTCCAAACAACTTGCCAAACGTCTGAAGAAAACTAATCGTAAGGTGGGTGATCTGGCCTTTATGGACGTCTCTGGCCGTGTTGCCCGTACCTTGCTGGATCTGTGTAAAGAACCTGATGCCATGACACACCCTGATGGGATGCAGATCAAAATTACCCGACAGGAACTGGGACGGATTGTGGGTTGCTCAAGAGAAATGGTTGGGCGGGTTTTAAAAGGACTCGAAGAACAGCTCCTGATCAGCGTTTCAGGAAAAACGATCGTGGTGCTGGGTGTACGATAAAATCAAAACCAGAACTTGACAATTTCACTCCCGCACCCCAAGATCCCGCGTCCTGAAACAAAATCCTGGCTATGTAGCTCAGCTGGTTAGAGCACATCACTCATAATGATGGGGTCCCTAGTTCGAATCTAGGCATAGCCACCATTTCTTCTTCGCGGATACAGTCCGTCCCGGTTGAAGGTGTCAGAAAGGCCAGATCACAGGCACTACGACTAAAGTGATCACAAAAACAAGTAGCGTCAGTGGAATTCCTGTTCTCAGATAGTCTGCAAACTTATACCCGCCAGGACCATACACCATCAGGTTGGTTTGATAGCCGATGGGTGTAGCGAAACTGGCCGTTGCAGCGATCATTAAGGTAATGACAAAAGGCATGGGGCTTACACCCAATGTTTCCGCTGTGGCGATGACAATAGGAAAAAGAACGACAGCGGCTGCAGTATTGGAAAGAAGTGATGTAAACAGGGCGGTAGCGATATATACCATTGATAGCGCTACCAGGGGCTGATTGCCACTCAGTCCAATCAGCTTTTCCGCGCTCAACGCAGCTAGTCCAGTTTTTTCAACGGCAGCGCCCAGTGCGATAGATGCCGCGATGACAATCAACACTTGATAATCAACACTTTTCCTTGCAACAATGCTGGTGGTACATCGGCTTAGTAACATAAGGCCCGCAGCCAGCATGGATGCCTGCAACATGCTCAACCATCCCATGCTGACACTCAATACCAGTGCGCCCAATATGATCAGTGAAACAATACTGAGGTCATGTCGTACGGCCCTTGAGTCTTTGACCTGACTGGTCAGTAAAAAG
>JALSSM010000220.1 GCA_026984275.1 Gammaproteobacteria bacterium | reverse complement strand
ATATCCTGTGGCGGCATCAATTATCAGGGGCAAACTGGCTATATTTAATGGATGGCAGCACTATAATCCAAAGCAATAGTATCAACACGGTGAGCGATAATAACTGGAAGATTGCGACAACAGGGGACTATAATGGCGATGGTATGGAAGATATTCTATGGCGGCATGATATCTCAGGTACGAATTGGGTTTATTTAATGAGATCAAATATCGTATCTAACAGTCTCCCACTCAATACAGTGCCAGACTCTAACTGGATAATTTCAGGTTCTGGAGATTTTGATGGTGATGGAAAAGACGATATTATCTGGCAACATCAAATTACAGGGAACAATTATATATATTTCCTTGATGGTGCAAATCTAAAATCTTCAGGTCAGGTTGATTCCGCGTCTGATCCAGGTTGGAAAATAGCAACAATTGGAGATTTTAATGGTGATTCTCGTGATGATATTTTCTGGAGACACCAAGGAACTGGAAATAACTGGATTTATCTATTAAACGGATTGAATATCCTGCAAAGTTCATATGTTAACCAAATTAGTGATCTCCAATGGAAACCCATCCCTTGATAGAAATTGTAAGGTTTAATTATTTTTAACGGTAGTCGCTTTGTAATTTTTCGTGAATTTGCTCATGGTCTTTTGATCTATTGATCATGAACTATGGCTAAATAGCCCCAACAGACATAAACCTGATAATAATATGAATAGATACTCTTTTCTCCAGATCTTGAAATTAGCCTCGATAATTTTACTTATTTCCGGGTTATTCTGGTTTTATTTTGCACAACAGCCATTAGATAATCAAGATCATACAGTTACTGAGCATCATGAAAATGCATCATCAACTTCTAACACAAATAGTAAAGATAGGACAGTCAATGTAGCTGACCAAGAGCCTACACCTTTTGATAATAGCATCGGTCAAACCAGACCTGACGTCTCAAATGAAACTTTCTTTGAAAATCAGCCAGGGTCGCATCAAATTCTTACGGAACAGGATCTTCAGGGACTGGATCTTGGAGGAATAGATCACATCCCCACAGAAGAAGAGAAACAAGAATTGATGAAGTATGCACCCGAGACTTCCTCAAATCTTTTCCAGGAAGATATTCCTGCTCCAGAAA
Source organism: Gammaproteobacteria bacterium (assembly GCA_026984275.1). Classification (GTDB taxonomy): domain Bacteria; phylum Pseudomonadota; class Gammaproteobacteria; order CAJXQU01; family CAJXQU01; genus CAJXQU01. The sequence goes on along the minus strand of JALSSM010000220.1, from coordinate 1,667 downwards.
GTATTGAAACCGATATTCAGCCACCTGAAACCAGTGATCCGCTTATTAGCGGTCCCGGCCCAGGAGGCCTCTAGCCAATGTTAGAAAAAAAACCAACCGAATTAATTCCACATGATCTTGTAACTATCATCATTGTCAACTTCAATTCTGGAGCACTGCTGAGTAGATGCATCCAATCTGTGCTTTCATCTGACATTACAGTAAATGTAGTTATCGTTGATAACAATTCCCATGACGACAGTCTTGAAAAAGTCTTGGCACTCTCCAAAGGTGACGAAAGGATAAAAATTATTCAGAATTCAGTTAATACAGGTTTTTCCCATGCATCCAATCAGGCATTAAAATATGCCAAAGGTAAATATTGTTTATTTCTGAACCCTGACTGTATTATTAAAACTGATACTATTCGTAAGATGCTCAACCTGATGGAAAAATACACTGATGTTGCGATGTCTGGGCCTCTTATCGTTAATCCCGATGGTACGGAACAGAGAGGGTGCAGACGCACTATACCTACACCTTGGCGATCTTTTGTACGTGCTTTTGGACTATCGAAATATTTTCAAGGTCATCCCCGATTCAGGGATTTTTTACTGAATAAAGAACCACTGCCAGATAAGGCTGTTGATGTTGAAGCTATTTCTGGTGCATTCATGTTTGTAAGAAAAACAGCCATAGATGAGATTGGTCTACTAGATGAAGGCTATTTTTTACACTGTGAAGATTTAGACTGGTGTATGAGAATCCGCCAAAAAGGCTGGCGGATTCTATTTTCCCCTCAAACAGTTATTACTCATACTAAAGGGGGATGTAGCAAAAATAAACGTATTTTTGTTCTTTGGCATATGCATAAAGGGATGATCCGCTTTTATACCAAATTTTTCAAGAAGAAATATCCCGGACCATTAATGTGGTTGGTAGTGAGTGGTGTATGGTTACGATTTATAGCTCTGTCATTTCATCACCTGTTAAAACAAATTATTGCCAGTTTTCAAACGGTAAAAACAAGAATTCATGCCCACAGTAGAACACTTTAATGAGAGCAGACTGGATATTATAATTACAGGTGCAACCAGTCTCATCGGCTACTTTTTACTACAACGTTTGTTGGTATCCAGTACGGGATACTCAGTAAAACCCTTTAGTCGTTCACAGCAAACAAAAACTGGCAACTGGCATTTATATAAAAATTCCTTATTAAACGCGACTCCACAAATCGCACATGCTGACATACTAATCCATCTTGGCCCTTTAAAAGTACTTCCTGAATACATCGATGAGTTTGAGTCTCTTGGTGGGCAACGAGTGATTGCTTTCAGTTCCACAAGCCGCTTTAGCAAGCTTCAATCCGGTACACCTTCTGAGCGAGATATGGCTGAGGAATTAATTGCTGCTGAGCAAACGATTGCCGATGAGTGTGAAAAAAGAAATATTAAATGGACGCTTTTCAGGCCCACCTTGATCTATGGTGCAGGCTTGGACAAAAACATTTCCAGTATTACCCGCTTTATTAAACGCTTTGGATTTTTTCCACTGGTAGGAAATGGGTCTGGTTTACGTCAACCCGTGCATGCTGATGATCTGGCTGCAGCCTGTGTGATGGTTATTAAGAATGAAAAAACTTTTAACCAATCTTATGACCTGATTGGTGGTGAAACTTTGAGGTA
>JALSSM010000219.1 GCA_026984275.1 Gammaproteobacteria bacterium | reverse complement strand
AATCAAAATCTTCTTTTATTGATGCCACAGTTGAAGCAAGACTGGCAGCACAAATTTCCCAGATGTTCGGTGGTGAACGCCATAATGATCAGGAGAACAACAATGCTGGCTGATCGAAATCCAATCTGGAAACAACGTTTGTCAGAATATGAAGAACGGCTGCAGGAGCCAGCACCAATCGTTGTAGAGGGAAGCCTGACACGAATGGCCGGTCTGACACTTGAAGCCGAAGGTTGTGAGGCAGCCGTAGGTGATCGTTGTCTGATCAAAGCGCATACCGGCAAGTCGATTGAAGCGGAAGTCGTCGGCTTTGCCGGTGAAAAACTTTTTCTCATGCCGATTGGATCGATCAACGGACTGGCCCCAGGTTCACGTGTGATACCCATCGGCAGGGCCGGTGATGTACCTGTTGGCTATGGTTTACTGGGCCGTGTTCTCGATGGCACAGGTCGACCACTCGATGGTAGAGGCCCATTAAAAGTTGATGAAACTTTCCCCTTACAGGGAAGAACAATTAACCCATTAGATCGCTATCCTATTCATGAACCACTTGATGTGGGTGTTCGAGCAATCAATACATTACTTTCAGTTGGTGGTGGTCAACGACTGGGTTTATTCGCACCCAGTGGTGTGGGTAAGAGTGTGCTGCTCGGCATGATGACACGTTTTACCAGTGCCGATGTCATCGTCGTAGGGTTGATCGGAGAACGTGGACGTGAAGTCAAAGAGTTTATCGATCATATTCTTGATGATGATGCACGAGCACGATCGGTTGTGGTTGCCACACCTGCCGATATGCCACCGTTAATGCGTATGCATGGTGCAGCGACAGCCACCAGTATTGCAGAATATTTTCGTGATCAGGGAAAACATGTTTTGCTACTCATGGATTCGCTGACACGTTATGCACAGGCACACCGGGAAATCGCATTAGCGATCGGAGAACCGCCAGCAACTCGAGGTTTCCCACCCTCAGTTTTTGCTCAGTTACCCCATCTTGTAGAACGCGCCGGAAATGGTGAACAGGGTGGAGGATCGATAACGGCTTTTTATACGGTACTCATGGAAGGTGATGGCAACAGCGATCCGGTTGCAGAATCAGCCCGAGCAATTCTGGATGGTCATATTGTTCTATCCCGTAGTCTGGCTGAGTCGGGTCATTTTCCAGCGATCGATATCGAAGCCTCAATCAGTCGAGCGATGACACAGATCACCACCGCAGAACACCAGAAAGTTGCCAGAGATTTCCGGCATTATTTTTCTCTCTATGAACAGAACAAGGATCTGCTTAATGTTGGCGCTTATAAACCCGGTAGCAATCCTGATCTTGATCGTGCCATCGAATTACAACCTTACTTACAGGGTTTTCTTCGTCAGGGAATGAATGAAAAAGTTTCCTTGCAGGAAAGTCTTGATCAACTTACAACGATTATTGCATCACAAGTCTCACCATCAGAACAAAATGAACAGGTAACAGGGTGACTATTAAATGACACGTTCTCGTCGCATGACCACCATTCTCAATCTTGCGGACAATCAGAAAGAAGAGGCGGCAAGACAACTGGTACAGAGTAAGAAATTACTTGAAGAATCAGAAAAACAGCTTGCGGACATGAAACGTTGCCGGCAGGAATATGCGGCGCAATTACATGCAAAATCATCAGTACGAAAAAATGCCTCAGAATTACAGGGCATCAGAAGGTTTATACAACAACTGGATGTTGCCATTCAGCAACTGGAACAGCAATTGCTTGAAAGAACATTGGCCAGTGAACAACAGAAAGAACACTGGATGAAATTACGAAATAAGACTCAGGCACTATCTGAGATCAAGGTTCGTTATCAAAAATCTGAACAACAAATGATTGAACATAGAGAACAATTCGAAGCAGACGAATTGTCGCAACGCAAAGGAGATTAAAAAATGACACGTTGGAAAGCCTCTGGCATTCATCTTTTAATTTGTGGATTAATTGCGATCACGGTACTCGCAGTAATGTTATTCATATGGTACCCGGAACCCTATTTTGAAGCATTGGGCGGCAAGCGATTATTAATGGTGTTACTGGGCGTCGATGTGACACTTGGGCCATTGATCACTTTGATTATTTATAATGAAAGAAAGAAAAAACTCAAGTTTGATCTGACTGTCATTGCCATTCTGCAAATCTCTGCACTGATCTACGGAGTATCAGTTTTATTTGCATCAAGACCTGTCTATCTTGCATTCACAGTCGATCGTTTTGAAGTCGTCAGACCCAAGGATCTTAAAGTTGAAGAAACCGATAAAATTGAGGACGAAAGGTTTAAATCACTTTCTATCTTTGGTCCCAAACTGGTGACAGCAGCCATGCCAGAAGATCCGAAAGAAAGAGAACGCATACTTTTTTCTGCACTTGGAGGTGGTTCAGATCTACAGGCCATGCCGCAACATTATGTCCCTTATGAACAGACGACAGAAGCCGTCCTCAAAAAACTCCTGAAACTGGAAGATCTATCTAAAGTGAGATCAAACTTCAAAAAAGCAGTGATAGAGAATGCTCAGAAAGAAGGCTACAAAGAATCAGAAATTGCCTATCTTCCAGTTCGTGCAGGAGGAAAATTTATCACAGCGATCATGAAAAAAGACAATGCAGAAATTATTAAACTGGTTGATATTGACCCGTATGGATAAAGTCTGAAGGTTTTAAACCAGGATACTTCATCAAAGATTTGGATTTCCGGGCAATCAGGCGAAGGACGACAGACAAGTGTAGGAAAAGCAGACCTGATTAAGAAGGGATTAAGACTTATTGTATCG
>JALSSM010000218.1 GCA_026984275.1 Gammaproteobacteria bacterium | reverse complement strand
TACTGGAAAAAAATGATCCGGTTTAGCATTAAAAAATCCGATAATACCGAACAACGATAATATCAACACTTTAATTGTTACCATTAGCAGCTCACTGCGACCACTTGCTTTTACCCCATAAAGATTGATGCTCAGAAAAACAAGCATGATCAGTGATTGCAACAGATGATGCATATTCGTGTTGACCGTAGCACTACCACCGAGCATCGCAGCACCATAACTACCAAATGTAAAAGCATAAAGAGCCATTGTTCCAACATATCCAGCGAGCAATAGCCAGCCACCGATTCCAGCAATATGCTGGTTTTCAAAAGCATGCTCCAGGAAAGTAAAACTTCCACCATTGGATTGATAATGAATGCCAAGGCTGGCGTAAGAAAAACCCGTCAGTAACGCAATAATACCACCCAGTGCAAATGCGATCGGCGCAGCATGGCCTGCCTGCAGAATAGCGAGACCCAACACCGAAAAAATACCTCCACCGACCATCCCTCCAACTCCCATGGCAATGACTTCATTCAGTGTCAGACGTTCCTGTTTTTTTGTTTCACGAGTCATGAAGGTATTCTGGTTAATACTTCTCGGTTCCTGATTTTTTGAAGCAGCATTTCGGTAATTGCTGCGACAATTACAAACTGAAATCACATGTCCTGATTGTTGTGCTTCATAGATCAAAGCAAGAATCATTGCCGAGAAACAAAAAATAATTGCCAGTAGCAGAATTCTTCTAGAAGCCCCTGTCTTATCAATCAACCTCCAATGCCCAAGATGAGTAATCGTATGAACAAATAAAATTGATATCGATCCAATGGCTGCGATCTCAGACAAATCAAACAGCAATGATAAGATAATGATCAAGATTCCACTGATCACAAGTCCTTCTTTACTGTGCCCAATAGGTTGACCAAATACTGCGGGTAGTTCGCCATCTTTAGCTAATTGATAGGTGACGTTTGTCACTGCATAAAGATTCGCATTGATAGACGAAGCGGTAGAAATCAATGCAGCAATAGCAACGATGGTAAATCCCACCTGTCCAAAGATGGGCATTGCTGACTCAGCAAGCGCATAATCTTTCGCGGCAATCACTCTCTCAGCGGGAAGATTGCCAAAAACAGCAAATGCAACACCAATATATAACAACATTACCAATAATATTGCCGTTATCATTGCACGCGGTAATTGCCTTGATGGATCAGGCATATCTTCTGCCGTATTCGTGATCACCCGAAAACCTTCATATGCAAAAAAAGTAATAGCAAGGCTGAAAAAAATATCTTTAGTCGGTGGGTAGTACGAAGGAGAGAGCAATTCTGGTTTTAAAAAAAAGATACCAGCAATAGCAAGACCACTCAGTGCAAGAAATTTAATGATGACCGTTAATCGTTCCCAAAAAGCTACATTTTTTGCACCGTTCAAATTGATCATCACAAAAAAGAGTACGATTCCTAAAGTAAAAACAGGCTGCCACACGTCAGAATAACCTGACGGAAGAAACGTCACAGCATAATTACCGAAGGCCTTAGCTATCAGGCTAAGAGATACCAAAGCGGAAAAGTAGAGCATAATGCTCATGGTACCCGTGAAAAAACCAACGCCGTATGCCTGGGCAAGATATTCGACTATACCCCCAGCGGCCGGGAATCGTGCACCCAGTTTTCCGAGTGAATAGCCACTGAATAAAGCTATAACACCACCAAGAATAAAAGAAATATAAACTGCACTGCCGGAAATAACAGCAGCTTCACCTAGCAGAGCAAATATTCCAGCTCCGACCATTGCTCCAACCCCCATGGAAACAGCTGACCAGAACCCTATCGGTTTGTTTGATTTATACATAAATTTATCTTGAAAAAACCTTTTTTCTTAACACTTCAATTTTGTTGTTAAAACAGTAGACATATGGCTGAGCTGTCGGAATTTCAAATTTTTTTATCTGTGTGGGCGTTATTCCTTCAAGATGCATGATCAGGGCACGCAATGAGTTCCCATGTGCTGAAATGAGAACTGATTTCTCTTTCCATAGCATCGGAACAATACAATTCTGATAATAAAGAATGACACGATCAGCCGTCATTTTAAGACTTTCACCTCCTGGTGGAATCACAGCATAACTCCGTCGCCAGGCTTGAACTTGATCGGAGCCATATTTTTCTTTTGCTTCATCTTTATTCTGACCTTGCAGATCACCGTAATAGCGTTCGTTCAGTTTTTCTGAGACATAAACCTTCAGTTCATTCAGATCCTGCCTGGAAGACACAAAATGTTCATACCTCTTGCTGCTCAGTTCATGCACCCTCATATACTGGTCACAATGATGATTATGCTTGAGGATCTCATAGAGAGTATCCTGAGCACGGAGTAATGCCGAGGTAAATGCAACATCAAACTTCTGATCTCTCAGGATGACTCCGAGACGGGCAGCCTCTTCCATACCTGCTTTGCTCAGCGAAATATCCACCCAGCCGGTGAAACGATTTTGCTGATTCCAGATCGATTCTCCATGTCGAACCAGAGTCAGACAGCTAACTTCTTTTTGTTTTTCTGTCATGTCATTAGAATCAGTTTTGAAATCAGAAACATTATCAACGCGAACGCCATTTCAGTACAAGGAAATAAATACCCTGCCTCTTGATTGTTTCATAAAAGCCACCATATAGGTTAAATCAAAACAGATTAATAACAGGAGAAAGTAAGTATGAACAGAATTGCCGTTGTAACAGGTGGCATTGGTGGCCTTGGTACTGCCATATGCCGTGATCTTGCCAGACAGGATCGTCATGTGATCTCAACTTACAGAC
>JALSSM010000217.1 GCA_026984275.1 Gammaproteobacteria bacterium | reverse complement strand
CAGTATTTTAGACACCGTAGATGAACGTACCAATCTTGTCGGTCAGAACCGACTTGAATTGTTACTATTTCGCCTGAATTCACAACAGAGGTTCGGGATTAACGTATTCAAAGTACGAGAAGTGATCCAGTGCCCACCTTTGACACATGTGCCTCAATCACATCCCGTTGTGCGTGGTGTCGCCAATATTCGTGGTTTGACGATCACCGTCATGGATATGGCAGCAGCAGTCGGCCTTCCGCAGATCCCCGATCCGTCTGACGGCTGGGTGCTCGTTACAGAATATAATCGTTCAGTGCAGGGTTTCCTGGTAGGTGGCGTTGATCGAATTATCAACATCAACTGGAATGAAATTAAACCACCACCGAAAGGTATGGGGCGTCAGAATTACCTGACGGCGGTGACAGAAGTTGATGATGAACTGGTCGAAGTGATCGATGTTGAGCAAGTGATGGCCGAGATCATGGATATTGTTGTGGATGTCTCAACGGATGTGACTTCATCTTTTAAATCAGCATCTGAACTTCATCATCATGCCCTGGTTATTGACGATTCACGAGTTGCACGCCGTCAGATTACCGGTGTTCTTGATCAACTGGGTGTGTCCTATGATCTGGCCGAGAATGGTGAAGAAGGCTTACAGTTTTTACGTGATATGCTGGACAAGGGAGAGTCACCCGTTGAAAAACTTTCGATTGTTTTGAGTGATGTTGAGATGCCGGCAATGGATGGATATTCCTTTACAAAAGCAGTCAAAGATTATTCTGAAATGAAGGATCTTTATGTCTGTTTGCATACCTCAGTCAGCGGCAATTTTAATCATGCCATGGCTGATAAAGTCGGTGCAGATAAGCTGGTCGCGAAATTTGATCCTGATGAACTGGCTCAAACTGTTATCGAGCGTCTCAAAGTCGTCGAGGAAAAACGAATGGCAACGGTAGCCTGATCAGACATGGCATTTAATTCTGAAACACTCACAGCAAGCGGAACGCTGGCATCAGCCAGATCAACGACGGTAAGCCCTGATCAGGAAATCAGTGCCGCCGATTATGCACGCTTTTGTACTTTTCTGGAAAAAAGCTCCGGTATTATTCTGGGGCAAAATAAAGAGTATCTGGTAAAAAATCGATTACGCAGTCTGCTTGAAGAAACCCGGGAAAAAACACTAAGCGCCTTGCTTGATGTACTCGAGAATGGACATCAGAATGCACTACGATCGCGTGTGATCGACGCCATGACGACCAATGAAACCCTGTGGTTTCGCGATATTTATCCCTTTGAAATACTCAAAGAGACGATCCTGCCTGAGCTTTCAGATAAATTAAGAGGACAACACGGGCCGCTCCGGATCTGGTCTGCAGCCAGCTCCACCGGGCAAGAGGCCTATTCGATCAGTATTAGTGTTAATGAATTTCTCAACCAAAGCCCGGGTAGTTTGCCACAGAATGTCGAGATTGTAGGAACCGATATTTCTCAGGCGGCTATTGAGCAGGCGAAGGAGGGTGTTTACGATGAGTATGAAATCTTACGTGGCCTGAGTGAACAGCACCAGCGACAATATTTTGAGCAGGATGGCCCTAAGCGTCGTATTGTCACAGAGATCAAACAACGGGTCAGATTTCAGGAGCTGAATTTATTACAGAGCTATTCCCTGTTAGGCCAGTTTGACATTATTTTTTGTCGAAATGTACTGATCTATTTTTCCAACGAGGTTAAGTCTGACATCCTTTCACGCATGGCTCGATCATTAAAACCCGGTGGCTACCTTTTCCTCGGTGGTTCTGAGCCGATCGCCAATTATTCTGACGAATTCGACATGATCCGCTGTCAGCAGGGTGTGGTTTATCGGCTCAAGTAAGCTCTGATTTTTCTGCAGCACTTTCAGAAATCGTTTCCCGATGCCCAAAAGGTTTCCATGCCGGCGAGATCACGTTCGGCATTTTTGAACGTTCCAGCAATCGTGCTGGCGCAAGGGTAAATTCCCCATAACGTTGATTAATATCATCCATGACAGCATGCGCAGGATTGCTTTGTTCGATTTCCCCGGTAAATAATTCCTGTTGAAGATTGGCCGGGGCCGGATCCAGTGCTGTGATCTGTACCTGAAATACACCCTGACCCCACCAGTTATTTTCCAGGAAGTCATAACACAACGACATAATAGCCTGACCGCTGTTGGTAGGCAGCGTTGAAGAACATTTTTCGGCCAGCCAGCCATTTCTGGAACGTAGGGCAATGTAAAACTTTTTCGCCTGCAAGTGGTGTCGTCGTAGACGAGCCGCCACTTTTTCACTCATATGCAGCAAATACATTTCGATCACATCTTCGGATTGCGTATTGGGTGGCATGATCTTGCCGTGACCAATGGATTTGGGTGCCGGCACATCGAGATGCAGAGGTTCAGGATCCTGTCCCTGACACATATACCAGATCCGTCGTCCCGGGTTTCCAAATCGCTGAGCCAGTACACTGATCGGCAGTTTTTTCATGTCTCCGCAGACATGTACTCCATAACGTTTTAGAAAATTACCAATCCCACTGGCGATACCGCAAAGCTCGGTCACCGGCACATTTTTTAATGTTTCTTCAGCCTCCCAGGGAGGGATCACGGTCAGGCCATCTGGTTTATTAAGTTTGGCGGCATATTTAGCCGTTGTTTTATCGCCACTGACGCCGACTGAACAGGGCAGACCGGTTACTTCCATGATCGTCTCTTTGGTACGTCTGGCAATGGTTTCAGGCGACCCCAGTAATCGTTGGCAGCGGGTGACGTCAAGAAAGGCTTCATCCACTGAAAAGACT
>JALSSM010000216.1 GCA_026984275.1 Gammaproteobacteria bacterium | reverse complement strand
TCTCACCACGGTTTTGGTCATGTTTGCCACCCACGATAACTGTCTGGCCATTTCGTGAGTACGAGCCGGGGTTACGGCTTTCAATATGAATATTTCTGGTCGAATAAGAACCATCGACACCCTGTTCATGACCATGATGATCGCCTTGAGTATCAAAACGGACGCTGATTTTGACAGAGCGCAAAGGACGGTCGAGCTTTTTTAAAGTCTTGAGAATGTCACGCATATTTTGCGGTGTCGTACGGACAATCAGCTGATTATTCATACCGGAAACGCTGCCGCCTTCTGCAACGAGTGGTTGCAGGATGGGGACAATATCATTGGTCAGTCGGTGTTTAAGTGAAATAATCTCCAGCTGCATCTGTTCCGCATGGGCAGGAAATGTCAGTAATAGAACTAAAAGTACTGTTAACAAATTTCTCATAGCGATAAGCGTCTAAAATTCGAATCCCGTTCTCCATGTTCCCAGAGCAGATCAAATTCATCTTTTAATTCAGAAGCCGTTTTACGATCATCAAAATTTGCACGGCCTTCAAACCGATCTGAATGTGGGCGTCTTATATAACCAGTACCATCAATAAGTAACAGCGCTTTATTAAAGTTGCGATGCTGTTCTCCGGGTTTTCTTATTTCAATAAAACTGCTCAGACGTTCACTCAGTTCAAGCAGTCGGTGACCACGTGATCTCAATGTCTCTGGTTGTAAGATCAGTATCCTGATACGAGATAAACGCGACCTTAACGCCAGTTTCTTGATCGCATCCAGCATTTCAGTGGTGTCATAAATACAAGGATCGAGATCACGGCTGATGATATCCAGATTGCGTCGACAGGCATCGATCATTTGAATGGAAATGGCTCGACTGTGATCACTGGTTTCCAGTGAAATCTCTTCGTCTGTTTCACCAAGAATATAATCGTCAAAGTTGTCCATGGGGTGTTTCTCCTGTCAGCTTTTGATCTCAGATTTTTCTGGCCTGTTCAGCCGCATTTCCAATATAGTTTGCTGGCGTCATATCAAGCAATCTCTGCTTCGCATCATCAGGTATCTCAAGCCCCTGAATAAATGTTGCCATCGCTTTCTGATCAATACCTCGACCACGAGTTAATTCTTTCAATTTTTCATAGGGGTTTTCAATCCCGTAGCGACGCATAACTGTCTGCACCGGTTCGGCTAAAACTTCCCAGGCGTTATCCAGATCTTCAAGTAATTTCTCAGCATTAACTTCCAGCTTGTTAATGCCTTTCATCGCTGATGTATAGGCGATCACGCTATGCGCCACACCAACGCCCAGATTTCTTAAAACCGTAGAATCGGTCAGATCACGTTGCCAACGCGAGACAGGCAGTTTGGCCGACAGATGTTCAAAGATCGCATTGGCCAGCCCCAGATTGCCTTCAGCATTTTCAAAATCAATCGGATTCACTTTATGCGGCATGGTCGATGATCCGATTTCTCCCGCGATCGTTTTCTGCTTGAAATAACCATTGGAAATATAGGCCCAGATGTCTCGGCAGAAGTCCAGCAGAATGGTATTGAATCGTCCGACGACAGCAAAGTATTCTGCGATGTAATCATGTGGTTCGATCTGAATCGTATAAGGATTCCAGTCTAGCCCAAGGCTCGTCACAAATGTCTTGGCGAATTGCTCCCAGTCCAGATCAGGATAAGCGGAAAGATGCGCATTATAATTACCTACTGCACCGTTGATCTTACCTAATATTTCAACCTTAACTAATTGTTCCCGCTGGCGTTTCATTCGGTAAACAACATTAGCTAACTCTTTACCCAGCGTGGTGGGTGAAGCGGTCTGGCCATGCGTGCGGGACAACATGGGTTGATCAGCGAACTCATGCGCCATGTCTGTGAGCGCGTCGATCATCGTATCCATATGTGGTAGCACGATCTGACTTCTGGCCTCGTTGAGCATCAGTGCATACGAAAGATTGTTAATGTCTTCTGACGTACAGGCAAAGTGAAAAAATTCACTGATCGCTTCCAGCTCGGCATTGCCCTCAATTTTCTCTTTCAGGAAATACTCAACCGCCTTCACATCATGATTCGTGGTGCTCTCAATATTCTTCACACGCTGCGCATCAGCCTCGCTAAAATCGCTGATAATTGAATCCAGAAGCTTGTCTGCTTGATCACTGAATGCGGCAACTTCTTCGATATTTTGATCCGTCGCCAGTTTTTGTAACCAGCGAACCTCGACGGTGACACGATGCCGGATCAGGCCAAATTCACTGAAGATAGGACGTAATTCCTCAAGCTTGTTGCCATAGCGGCCATCGATAGGGGAGATTGCGGTGAGTGCTGATAATTCCATGTGATTTCTGATACCTGTTTTTATAGACGTTGAAAGAGAAATAGTTTTAACAAATAGTGAGTGGTTTCTTTCAACAAGATCGAAGCCAGTAAATCCGTCGACTATTTATTCCTCAATTTTACATGAAATAAGCAAGCTGCTCTAAACATTCACGTTTTTGTAGCAATATCGTATGATTTGGCGATGGAAAATAATAATAATCATCATCATACAAAAACCAATTACGCCCAGTCTGCAATCATGATCATCGCCATGGCCGGAATTATGGGGATCTGTGGTTATGCCATCGCAGGAATGACAGGCTTATTTCTGGCGCTCTGTTTTGCGTTATTTATTATCGTCTCCACGAGCAGGGCAACAGCGGGTCTGGTGCTCAAAATGTATAAAGCCAGGCCATTAACACGCGAAGACGCGCCCGGGCTGGTGGAGATATTTGATACCCTGGTTAAAAGAGCGAAGCTGGATCATTATCCACGACTTTATTAT
>JALSSM010000215.1 GCA_026984275.1 Gammaproteobacteria bacterium | reverse complement strand
TAACGTTCACCACGACGATTCAGATCCGGAGAATCTGTGGTCTGGGGTCTGTTTCTTGTGTACTGCTTGTAGAGAAGAACCGAGACAATCGCTAAAACGGCAAAGATCAGCATTTGCAGTTTCCAGTCCAGACCCGGGAACAGCCATAAAAGCAAACCAACGATCAGTGCGGCAATACCCAGCCAAAGCGTATGCCCCGTTGGAGCCAGCATTTCCAGAATGATCAGAATTATCCCGGCCACCCACCAGTGCCAGGGAAATAGTTGTAACAGTGTTTCCACTATGTAGACTCCTTGGCCTTACCGAAAGCCTCTTTTGCAATCTCACCAATACCAGCAACCGATCCAATCACGCTTGATGCCTCAAGTGGCATAAGGATGACTTTCTGGTTATCGGCTGAAGCGATATCCTTCAAAGCTTCCACATATTTGGTCGCTACGAAATAATTGACGGCTTGAACATTCCCTTCTGCAATGGCCTTTGAAACCATATGTGTCGCACGTGCTTCTGCCTGTGCAAGTCGTTCTCGAGCTTCAGCATCTCTGGTCGCCGCTTCTTTGCGGCCATCTGCATCCAGGATAGCCGCCTGCCTTTCACCATCTGCACGAAGAATTTCAGATTCTTTTTGTCCTTCCGCCTCAAGGATGGTCGCACGTTTGATCCGCTCAGCTTTCATCTGTCGACCCATGGCCTCCACCAGATCCAGTGGTGGATTAATGTCTTTTATTTCAATCCGTGTCACTTTAACACCCCATGGTTCTGTCGCCGCATCCACTACATGCAGCAAACTGGCATTGATTTCATCACGTTTAGACAGCAACTCATCCAGATCCATAGACCCCATCACTGTTCGAATATTGGTCATGGTCAGGTTTAATATGGCATGAGATAAATTGTTGACCTCATAGGCTGCTTTGGGTGCATTCAGAACCTGAAAGAAAACAACGCCGTCAACTTTGATCATGGCATTGTCTTTGGTAATGACTTCCTGAGAAGGGACATCAAGAACCGTTTCCATCATGTTTAACTTTGAACCGATACGATCCATGAAAGGGATCATGAAATGCAGACCCGGCCTTAGCGTCCTTGTATATTTCCCAAAACGTTCGATTGTGTATTCAAAACCCTGTGGGACTTTCTGAACCCCCTGAAAGATAATGAATATCGCAAAGATGACCAGAGCAATGATTGCTTCCATAAAACGTCTCCTGGTTGAGTGCCCGTGTTAAAAAGAATTAGCCAGTTATTCTCAGCACATGAGTTTAGCGCAAAAGTGCGACGATTGCGTAATGTTGTTGTTCCGAGGCCAGATCGAACGCTGTATCACCAGCAGAATTTTTGATCGACTTATTAGCACCTTTTTCCAGCAACATTTCAACAATGGACTCATGTCCATTCCATGAAGCCAGCATTAATGGTGTCCAGCCCTCACTATTTTTATGATTAACATCACTATCATTCAATAGCAGGATCTGGACAACCGTCGCATGATTGTTCCAGACAGCGTGCATCAGAGGCGTCCAACCATCCTTGTCTTTGGTATTAACTTTTGCCCCGTTTTGTAATAGAAGGCTGACAATTTCTCGTTTTCCGTTATAGGCTGCAACTGAAAGGGCGGTTTTTTGATCTTCTGTCCGGTATTCCAGATCTGCGCCATTATTAATCAATTTCTGGAAAAGCTTCACATGGCCGTGTATTGCTGCATACATCAACGCCGTCCAGCCTCGATTATTGGCCGCATTTACATTCGCCTGTTGACGGAGTAGTTGATCAACGATGTCTATCTGATTATTCCAGACAGCATTGATGAGAGCGGTATCTCCGGCTTTATTTTTCATATTTGGATTAGCACCACCAGAGAGTAGAGCCATGACGGCATCAAAGTGTCCTCGATCAGTTGCCAGCATTAACGGCGTATTACCTCTTTGATCCTGAATGTCTGGATAGGCACCTTTGTCCAGCAAGGTCTTAATGCCCTCGGTATCACCTTCTTTCGCCAGAACCAGTAAACCGGCTTTGATGACATCACTTTCCTGATCGGCAACTCGCTGATCCAGCTCTGAAAGTTTCTGTGGGATCTCAGGATCTTCTGGATCAATTAATAACGCCTTTTGGTAATAATTACGGACGCGATCAATATTATTATTTTTTAAATTATTTTCTGCCCAGGTTAAGAACATCTCTTTGAGAGATGTGATTCCTTTTTTAGCCTGATCATTATCCGGATCCATTTCCAGGATCTGTTTATAACTTTCCAGCGCATTATCACCCTTCGGATTGGTCAGTTTTAACTCACTTATTTGAAGTTTTGCAATACTAAACAGCTGTTCGATCGCTGAACCCGAATCTTCTTCGACAACCGCTTGTTCACTGGAATCATCTTTAATTCCTGTGTCAGAATTTAGAGAAGCGGGTGGCATCATTTCCTCTGTCGTCGTCACCTCCTGAGGCTTCTGTTGATCTAGTATCTTTGTAACACCATTGTCTTCATCCAAGACCTGTTTCTCAACGTTTTGGCCTGAAGGCTGTTGATCAGCTAATTGTTGTTCCTGATCCTGTAAATAAATCGTCTCTTTTTCCGGTAATAATTTTTCAGATGTTTCAACCGTCTCAGATTCCATCTCATTGTTAGCGATTTCAATTTCCTGCTTCTCCGAAACAGGAAAAGTATCCATCTTTTCCGTTGTTTCAGGTGGCTCAGCGATAACCGTGTCCCCACCCATATCAACGATCTTATTTTCTAAATCAGCAATGATTTTCTGTTGCTGGATCTGATAATAAATAAGCGCGGCAATAAACAGTAGAACCAGTGAACC
>JALSSM010000214.1 GCA_026984275.1 Gammaproteobacteria bacterium | reverse complement strand
TAAGAGTGCGAGGTTCCTTGAAAAAGCCAATACCTTGTTTGAGCAGGGGAATTACACCAAGGCTGCTCTGGAGTATAAAAATGCCTTGCAGGCCGATCCCGCCAGTGTAGAGGCACATCTGAGATTGGCTGAAACCTATCTGAAACTGGAAGATCCAAAAAACGCCTACATTTCATATAACCGGGCTCACACGCTGGATCCTGACAATACCGAAGCTCAAATCAAACTGGCCTCTTTCTATTTTTTAATGAAAAAATTTGATGAAGCGCGGAAGAACGTTGATCTGGTGCTGAAAAAAGAACCGCTTAATACAGAAGCGTTGATGCTACAGGCCGGACTTTTAATTGAAGAAAAAGATCTGGATGAAGCTGAATTTGTTCTCAACAGAGTGATTCGAGCGGATAACTCTGAAACGCGGCCTTATCTGACGCTATCACAGATCCTGATGAGTGAAGGGAAGGTGGATGAAGCGGAAGAAATGCTGAAAAAAGCACTGGAATCTGATCCAGATGCCGTCAATATAAAACTGGCATTATTTAATCTCTATCAACAAAAAGGTGATGCCGATCTGGCAGAAAAGTTTATCCATGATCTGGCTAAAACGCATCCCGACGAAGTGTCGGTCTCGCTGAGTCTGGGTAACTTCTTACTTCGACAGAAAAAAGTTGATGAGGCTGAACAGGTCTTAAAAACGGCTTTGAAAAAGCATCCTGATAATCAGGTGGTCTTTACTGCCTTGACACGTTTTTATGAGTCGTTAAGACGTAAAGATGATCTCCTTGCTCTCTATCGTCAGGCTTACGAAAAGTCACCTGAAGACCCGGAAGTTGCATTTAAATTAGCGAAGAAACTGATGCAGTTTGGTGAGCATGAAGAAGCTGCAACGTATCTCGGCAAAATTATCGAAAAATATCCTGATCATCAACAAGCCCGTTTGCTGGAAGCCGAACGTTTGATAGCGACGAGGAATTTTGAGCAGGCGATTACGTTGCTGGATAAACTACTTGAAGATATTCCTGCCAGTTTTGCCGAAGCGAATTATACAAAGGCGCTTGCCTATCTGAATCTGGGAAAAGATGATTTAGCAATACAGAGTCTGGAAACAGTTTATGAGGCCAGGCCTGATCATGAAAAGACGCAAAAATTACTCGGTAAGCTTTACCTTCAAAGTCGAGAGTATCAAAAAGCGATTGATCTGGCGGAGAATACCTTGATGCGGGATCCGCAGAATACGGAAGCCTTAAAAATGGTGGGTGCCAGCGCTATTCTGCTGGATCAGACAGAAAAAGCACGTCAGGCTTTTGAAAAACTGATTAAAATCGATCCGGGTAAACCGGATGGCTATCAGGCATTGGGTTTGTTGTATATGAAGCTCAGGGATGCCGATAAAGCCATACAGAACTTTGAAAAAGTTCTGGAGATCAACCCCGCCAGGATGGATGCCATCCAGAAGCTCGTTTTGATCCATCTCGCCAACAAAGAGCCTGAAAAAGCGTTGCAGACTTGTGATGCTGCTCTGGCAAAAGTGAAAAACAACGCCAATGTGACTGCCGGGATACAGCTACTTAAAGGACAGGTTTATCTTACTCAGAATGAACTGGATAAAGCCCAGGCCTTGTTTGAAGAGGCTATAAAAACAGCACCTGATCAGCAAGAAGGATATTTCTTTCTGGCCAAGCTGAATATTGCCCGCTATGGCGAAGAGAAGGCCATCGAAGTAATGGAGGAAAAGATCAAGGAGAACCCGGATCAACCGATCTCTCATTTACTGATAGCCAATATGTACGACTTGAAGGGACAGCATGACAAGTCGGAACTTCATTATCGAAAAGTCATGGAGCTTCGTCCAAATTACATCCCAGCGATCAATAACCTCGCCTATGTTCTGGCAGAACAGGGCAAAGATCTTGAAGAAGCATTGAAATATGCGGAAATAGCCAGAGAAAAACTGGGCGATAACGTTCAGGTTCTGGATACACTGGGTTGGATTCAAACCAAACTGGGTAAGACTGATGAGGCGATTGTCAATTTGAAGAAAAGTCTGGAGCAGGCAGCTGATCATCCCAGTATTCTTTACCATCTGGGCATGGCTTATCTGAAAAGTGGGGATAAGGACAAGGCTAAAGCTGAATTGGAAAGAGCTTTGGCATCAAATCAGAAGTTTCTTGAAAAGGATGCGGTACAGAAAGCATTATCTGATCTGTGAAATAGCGCTTAAAAACTTTACCCAGATAATGCATATGCTATGATTGAGACTGGTTCCATAGACATTAGATGAGAAAAATCATCCCGTTAAGCTGTTAGCTATCAAAATGACCTCCTGGTTCCCCAGTTCGGAAGATATTAATTATGTTGTTGATCCCTGCAATTGACCTGAAAGACGGTAAATGTGTACGCCTGCGCCAGGGCGATATGGATGAAAATACGATTTACTCAGATGACCCTGTTGCAATGGCTCGCCAATGGGTTGAGGCGGGTGCAAGGCGATTGCACCTGGTTGATCTGAACGGTGCCTTTAAAGGTAAGCCTGTGAATGCGGGCGTGATCCACGATATCGCAGAGGCTTTTCCCGATGTTCCTCTTCAGGTAGGCGGCGGCATACGCGATGATGACACTATTCAGGAATATCTGGATGCGGGAGTCAGTTATGTGATCATCGGAACCAAAGCCGTGACCGCCCCCCATTTTGTCGAAGATGCGTGTATGGAATTCCCCGGCCATATTATTGTTGGCATGGATGTCCGTGATGGTAAATTGGCGATTGATGGTTGGTCAAAGCTTTCACATCATGATCCACTTGATCTGGCCTTACAATTT
>JALSSM010000213.1 GCA_026984275.1 Gammaproteobacteria bacterium | reverse complement strand
ACGACCTTATTCATTCTGCGGGCCTTCTTGATCAGACGTTTTTGCACCGGGGGTAAAGCGGCGTCGCCGATTTCCACTCCCAGATCGCCGCGTGCAATCATAATGGCATCAGCAGCCTCAATAATCTCCGTCTCATTTTCCACAGCTTCTGCCCGTTCAATTTTAGCGATGATACGGCATTCACCACCTTCTTTTTTGATCAAGCGTCGAAGACTCTCGACATCCGCTGCATCTCTCGGAAATGAAAGAGCGATAAAATCTACGCCGATCTGAATGGCATGACGAAGATCACGCCGATCTTTTGCGGTAAGTGCCTTGGCAGATAAGCCACCACCTTCTTTATTCAAACCTTTATTGTTTGATAAATAGCCTCCCAGTAAAACGACACACTTGATTCGAGTATCACGAATACGTTCTACCTGTAAAATAATACGGCCATCATCAAGTAGCAGGTTGTCTCCCTTTTTTACATCATTAACCAGATTTTTATAAGTAAGACCAACTTGTTGTTCATCACCATCATTTTGTTTTAATGAACTGTCGAGAGTAAATTCATCGCCTTCTTCAAGAACAACATAACCCTCTTTAAAGCTGGCTATTCTGATCTTAGGCCCCTGTAAATCGGCCATAATACCAATATGACGCCCGGTTTTTTCAGTTAGCTCATAGATCTGTTTGACCCGTTTTTCCTGATCTTCATGCGTACCGTGAGAATAATTAAGCCTGATTGTATCGGCTCCTCCCATGATGAGTTTTTTTAATACTCTGGGATCGTCAGTCGCCGGTCCCAGGGTTGCGATGATTTTTGCTCTTCTCATAAATTTATAAATTATCCAGAAACAAAACTGCCAGGAACAATCCTGGCAGTTTTAGTTAAAACTTATCCCTTTTGATCAGTATATCAGATTAATATCCTTCACTGGGGTGTAAAGATTGAGGGTTTGCCCTTGCACGTTCTTCGAGTATGGCAACGGCAGGAAGTTCCTTACCTTCCAGTAATTCAAGAAAAGCACCACCACCGGTTGAGATATATGAAACCTGATCGCTGATTCCAAATTTTGAAATTGCTGCAAGGGTGTCGCCACCACCTGCAATGGAATAAGCTGGACTGTCAGCGATTGCCTTTGCAAGTTCAGCGGTTCCATTGGCAAATTGATCAAATTCAAAAACACCCAACGGACCATTCCAGACAATGGTTCCTGCAGACTTCAGTTGTTTACCAAGGGTTGAAACTGTTTCTGGGCCCAGATCCAGAATCATGTCATCATCAGCAATATCTGCAACAGGTTTCACTGTGGCTTCAGCATTTTCTGAAAATTCTTTCGCACAAACCACATCGACAGGGATAGGAATTTCTGCCCCGCGTTCTTTTGCTTTCTCGATCAGACCTTTCGCAATATCGACAAGATCTTCTTCATACAAAGACTTACCAACTTCAAAACCGGCGGCTTTGATAAAGGTGTTGGCAATACCCCCACCAACGATGAGCTGATCAACTTTATCCACCAGTGTTTCCAGGACTTCCAGTTTGGTTGATACTTTTGCTCCCCCAACAATAGCGACCATCGGTTTGGCGGGTTCTTCAAGGGCTTTTCCCAGTGCATCCAGTTCTGCTTTCAACAAAGGTCCCGCGCATACTTTAGGTGCGTAGTTTGCGATTCCATAAGTTGACGCTTGTGCACGATGTGCTGTGGCAAAAGCATCATTGATAAAAATATCGCACAGTGCCGCCATTTTTCGGGCTAATGTGTCGTCGTTGCTTTTTTCGCCAATAGCAAAGCGAACGTTTTCACAAAGAACAACCTGTCCCGGTTCAACCTCGACGCCATTCAACCAGTTTGGAGCAAGCGTAACTTCTTGCCCGAGCAGTTCAGATAGTCTCTTTGCCACTGGAGCAAGAGAATAAGCTTCATCATATTGGCCTTCTTTTGGACGACCAAGATGAGAAACAATCATGACACAGGCATCATCTTCAATGGCCCGTTTGATGGTCGGTAGTGCTGCCAGTATCCGGCTATCATCTGCGACGCTGCCATTCTTCAATGGCACATTCAGATCTTCACGGATTAAGACGCGCTTTCCTGATAAATTAAAATCATCCATTGTTTGCATGATGGCTTCTCCTGATCGTACTTGCTTAGGCGTTCATCAATGCAATAGTTGTATCCAGCATTCGATTAGAGAAGCCCCACTCATTGTCATACCAGGAACAGACTTTGACGAGTGTTCCATTGGTGACTTTTGTCAAACTTTCATCATAGATGGATGACGATGGGTTGTGGTTGAAATCAATGGAGACAAGAGGCTTGTCATTATATTCCAGTACACCCTTGAGTGACCCTTCAGATGCTTTTTTCAGAATGCTGTGAATTTCTTCGACTGTTGTTTCACGAGCAGCCTGGAAAGTAAGATCCACGATAGAAACATTGATCGTAGGAACGCGCATTGCATAGCCGTCAAGTTTACCAGCCAGTTCAGGTAAAACGAGACCAACAGCTGCGGCAGCGCCAGTTTTGGTCGGGATCATTGATTGTGTCGCTGAACGTGCACGTCGCAAGTCAGTATGATAGACATCTGTTAATACCTGGTCATTTGTATAAGAGTGGATTGTTGTCATCAGACCGCTCAACAGTCCGATTTCATCATGCAGAGGCTTAACCAGTGGTGACAGGCAGTTTGTTGTACAAGATGCATTGGAAATCACCTCGTCACTGGCTTCCAGTATGTCGTGATTAACACCGTAAACAACGGTTTTAACATCATCACCTGCCGGAGCTGAAACGATAACCTTTTTTGCGCCGCCATCAAGATGCAGACGCGCTTTGTCTTTGCTGGCGAA
>JALSSM010000212.1 GCA_026984275.1 Gammaproteobacteria bacterium | reverse complement strand
CCGCCCCCAATCGCCGAAGCCGTGCCGCCAATGGTAGCAGCAATCGCCGAATTCCTGAAGTTGATGCCCCTTCCTTTCAGATACAACCCCCGGATATTCGAACTCGCCTGCGTAAATCCAGCCGAGATAAACCCGCGCAGGAACTTGCCACCGGCCAGTACCTGCGAAACCCCTCCGACCACACCATGCGCCACCACTTTCAAATAAAAGTGACGCTACCCTTTAAAAGATATAGATACCATCTACGAAAATCTCAGTCTCTGCTAAACAGGTGCAGGAAGATCAGAACTCCCCATCAAATACTCATCAACCCCTCTCGCAGCCGATCGCCCCTCTGCAATAGCCCAGACAATCAAAGATTGTCCTCGATGCATATCTCCGGCAGTGAAAACACCTTTAACACTGGACATCCAGTTTTTATCGGAAATCACGTTGCCTCGACCATCCAGTTCAACGCCGAGCTGTTCCAACATACCCGGTTTTTCCGGCCCAAGGAAACCCATTGCGAGGAACACCAGGTCAGCTTTTAAAATTTGTTCGCTACCGGGGATTTCTTCAAAGCTGATCCGTCCGTTGTCGTTGATCATTTCGACTGTCACCAGTTCAAGACCACTGACATTTCCGTTGCCATCATCGATAAAGCGTTTGGTTGAGACGGAGTAGACTCGTTCGACACCTTCTTCATGTGCAGAGGCTGTACGGTAGATCTGTGGCCATTCGGGCCAGGGATTATTTTCTGATCTGGTTTTTGGTGGTTTCTGCATGATCTCCAGTTGATGTACTGATTTCGCACCCTGCCGGTTGGCTGTTCCGAGACAGTCGGCGCCGGTATCGCCACCACCGATGATCACCACATGTTTATCTTTTGCATCGATGAAGTTGTCCGGTTTTGCGTCACCTTCACAGATCCGGTTCTGCATCGGCAGATATTCCATCGCCTGATGGATACCTTTCAGTTCCCTTCCGGGTACGGGCAGATCACGTGCGGCACAGGCACCGCCGGTTAATAACAGCGCATCAAAGTCGGCACGTAGATCATCGACAGAAATATTTTCACCCACATGGGCATTGGTTTTGAAGCTGACGCCTTCAGCTTCCATTTGTTCCAGTCGTCGATCAAGTCGTTTCTTTTCCATCTTAAATTCTGGAATACCATAACGCATGAGACCACCAATCCGATCAGCTCTTTCAAACACAGTGACGTCATGTCCGGCCCGTGCCAATTGTTGTGCGGCGGCCAGTCCGGCTGGTCCGGATCCGATAACAGCGACTTTTTTACCGGTTTTGATTTGTGCCACTTCAGGAACGATCCAGCCTTTCTCCCAGGCGTGATCAATGATTGCTAATTCCACGGCTTTGATGGTGACCGGATCATCATTGATACCGAGAACGCAGGAGCCTTCACAGGGTGCGGGACACAGTGTGCCGGTAAACTCAGGGAAATTATTGGTCGCATGAAGCCGATCGATCGCATCCTGCCATTGATCACGATAGACCAGATCATTCCAGTCCGGAATCAGATTGCCCAGAGGACAACCCTGGTGACAAAAAGGAATACCACAATCCATGCAGCGTGCAGCCTGATGATTCAGTAGCTCACGTGGCCACGAGTCCATGACCTGCCGGAAATCTTTCACACGTTCATCGACAGGACGGTAAGGTTGCGCCACTCGTCGATATTCCATAAATCCTGTTACCTTACCCATGAGCGGCCTCCATCACGGCTTCGTCTATTGAGGTTCCATCTTTTTCGGCTTTTTCGATCGCGGCCAGTACACGTTTGTAATCTTTTGGCATGACTTTGATGAATTTTGACTGGTAATGATTCCAGTCTTTGAGAATACGATTAGCAACGCTGCTATGTGTGTATTCGACATGTTTGGTGAGTAATGATTTGACTAATTCCACATCTTCGTCTGACTCAAGTGGATCCAGATCAACCATACCCTGATTACAATTGATACCGAACTGCTTTCTGTCCATCAGGACATAGGCAATACCGCCGGACATACCTGCCGCAAAGTTTCTTCCGGTGGGGCCAAGAATAACCACTCGACCACCGGTCATGTATTCACAACCGTGATCACCGATACCTTCAACGACCGCATGAACACCACTATTCCTGACCGCAAAACGTTCTCCTGCGATGCCTCGAATATAAACCTCACCGGAGGTACCACCATAAAGCAGCACATTGCCGACGATAATATTATCTTCTGGTTTGAAAGAAGAGTGTCGTGGTGGATAGACAATGATCTTGCCGCCCGACAGACCTTTACCAAGATAATCATTCGCATCACCTTCCAGCGTCAGTGTCATGCCTTTGGGAATAAATGCACCGAAACTCATACCCGCTGATCCATTGAAATGAATATTGATAGTATCTTCAGGCAGACCTTCACCACCGTAGCGTTTGGTGATGTTGTAACCGAGAATCGTGCCAACGGTACGGTTAGTGTTCAGTACCGGGACGATTATATCTACTGGTTTCTTTTCTTCGATCGCCTCTTGACATAAAGGCAACAGGGTTTTCACGTCCAGTGATTGATCGAGGCCATGATCCTGTTCATTCACACAATAGATACCCACGTCTTCTTCCGCTTCAGGTTTATGCAGAATGGTAGAAAGATCCAGTCCCTGAGCTTTCCAGTGATCAATGGCTTTACTGGTTTCCAGCCGATTGACCTGGCCGATCATTTCGTCGATGGTTCTGAAACCAAGTTCGGCCATGTATTCACGCACTTCCTCAGCGATATATTTGAAGTAGTTTTCGACAAACTCAGGTTTGCCGGCAAACTTTTTGCGCAGTTCAGGATTCTGTGTTGCGACACCTACCGGACAG
>JALSSM010000211.1 GCA_026984275.1 Gammaproteobacteria bacterium | reverse complement strand
GCGTTTATCTACCTTGCCGAGACTTTGAGCAGCCTGAGCTGCACCCAGGTAATGGATATAGGAGAGTCGATCGCTGATGCTGGCATCGTTGGACAAAGAACGTTCAGCCGTTTCCCAGTTCCCTTCAGCCAGTGCTGCGAAACCTTTTGACAGGGATTTTTGTGCCTTCTTTTCTTTTCGATCGGCATTCCATTCACCGACCTTTTTGGGTGTTGCCCAGAGGTTGGCCAGAAAGCGAACGGTATAATATAAAAGGATGCCAGCCAGGATGATACAGAGGGCAAAAAAGACAAAACTGGTCCGTAAAACCTGTCCGTGATAACCGATCAGGATAAAGCCCGGATCGTCCATGGCGATGGAGCCAACATAGATCGCCGCCAGCAATAAAGCGAGTGTGATGAAGAGTAGTTTCATGAGGACTGCTCCTCCTGACGGGTGGCATTTTTATAGTCTTTTAACAGGTTAAGTGCCTGAGTGATTTCTGGCATGGGTGGTTTGAGATTGGTGTTCTCCATTTTACCAAGCTGTTCCAGAATAGTTTTTACCGGTGCTGCTTCTACATCAAAATAGCGTTTCAGAATATCAGCAACACGTGTCAAAGAGGCTTTCATGCTGTCACTGTCACGACGCAGTATTGAGAGTTTTGCACTGGTTAATTCCAGTTGCAGGTTTTGATGCAGAAAGTACCGTAATTCTGGATCAAAAAGGATCTCATCAGGGATTTCCTGATCTTTAATCTCAACCAGTTTAACCAGATCGCCCCACATGGAAAGTCCTACATCTTTCCAGTTCCCTTCTACGGCTTCTTCTTTACTGGGGATCTTCATGTCCTTCAAAGTCGGGACATCAAAATCTTTTAATGGCAGGGATTCGACTCGGGAGGTGACATCAGCCAGGTACAAGACCATGCCGCTGATATCGGCATCTTCGACTTCACGCAGTGCATTCATCTCCTTGATCAATTGTTCGCGCACACCATTCAGGTTTGGGTTACCCAGATCACGAAGTCTTGCATCGGCTCCTTCCATTGCAGCGAGTGCGGTGGCAACATCCCGTTCAAGACTCAGACGTTGTTGTGCAACGGTCAGAAGGTATTCGACTTCGGCGATCACCCAGTCAGTTTCCTGTTTGGGTTTTTTGTTTTGAATGGTTTCCAGCGTTTCTGCAAAGACCGTTTCCTTGCTGGCAAGATCTTCAAGCTTGCTCTGAAACTCACTAAAGCTTGCTTGTTGAGAGCTGTTTATTTCAGTGACTTTTGAAGTACCTTCTTTGACTTCGGAAACAAGTTCACTGATCTTGCTATCGTATTGCTGCAGTTTTTCTTCAACCTGTGCCTGGCTGGTCTGCAATTTGTCATAAAGCCAGTAAACTGCACCGCCGCCCAGTAACAATGTTAATAGAACGATGAGAGAGATAAGACCCGTACTGCCGCCTTTTCCTTTTGCTGGTGTCTCTTCATATTCAGCCTGATCAAAATCAACGTCTTCGTCCGTATCTTTTAGATCGGTGGTCTTATTGTCATTCATTATTTTTCCCTCTCACTTGATGCCATGAACGCATCGTTGCGATTATGTCTTTATCAATAGCACTTTTAGCAACCAGTATCGGATGAGTAAAACCTTTTCGTTTTGCATGTTCTGCAACACGGTCACTGACCGTCAATAGTGGCGTAGAGCAGAGTCGAGACTGATTTTTTTTGCCAAGTATAGCAAACAAATTATCCAATCCTGCAATACTTGTGATGATGATCAGATCGAGCTGATTATTCTGCCAATGCTGTTCAAGAATCACTGGATCGGAATCAGCAGAGCTGCGTTGGTAAACTTCTGCATAATTCACCGCAGACGCCCCCCTCATCAACAACTCTTTTGCCAGCTTTTCATTGCCGCCTTTGCCTCTGACGATCAGGCAGCGCTTACCTTTGATTGATTCAGCACTGAAAACTAACATGGCTAACAGCCCTTCGCTGGAAGCGATTTCTGGCACATGGACGTTTTGTATGCCCGCATTCTCCAGAGATTTTGCTGTTGTCTTGCCAACAGCAAAAACATCCATGCCGTCTAAATCAATGCCCTGGTCAACCATCGCAGCAAGTCCAAAATTGACAGCATTGACACTAATAAAAATGATGTGATCATAGGTTTTTAATGCTGAAAGGGACTGGCGGGTTTGGTTGGAAATATCAATTGGCTTGATCATCAGTGCAGGCCATGGAATCGCATGACCACCCATTTCTTCGATTGTTTTGATAAGCCCAGCAGACTGATCAGCTGGCCTCGTAATGACAACCCAGAGATCCTGAAGTGGTAACAAGTTCAAATCAGTGGCTCAGCTCATCAAGGATACGATCAGCACCACGTGAGAGCAGATCATCCGCGAGCGTTATGCCGAGTTTCTCGGCTTCATCTCGATGCCCGCTGATTTCACCACGAATGATCTGACCACCATCCACTTCGCCGACTAAGGCCCGGATCAGGATCTGATCACCCGTGAGCTCAGAGAATCCGGCGATGGGAACCTGACAGCCACCAAACAAACGCCGATTAACCGCACGTTCGGCCAATATGCGCGTGTGGGTATCTTTATGATCAAGCGGTGAGATGAGTGGAAGCGTATTGTTATCTCCCGTGCGACATTGAATGCCGATAGCACCCTGACCAATGGCCGGTAACAAGGTATCACTTTCGATAAAAAGGCTGATCCGATCTTTCAATCCAAGACGAATAACACCAGCGGCAGCCAGAATAATCGCGTCATAGTCACCGTTTTCCAGCTTTCCAAGTCGGGTTCCAACATTGCCTCGTAGATCGAGAATGTTCAGATCAGGCCGCAGATTTCTGATCT
>JALSSM010000210.1 GCA_026984275.1 Gammaproteobacteria bacterium | reverse complement strand
CAGAATAGTTCAACAAGCGTTTGCTTTATGTGGCAACAGAGCCCATTTGCAGGCAAAATTAGCGTATGAGCGAAGAAATCTTAGTCAATGTCACCCCGCAGGAAACCCGTGTGGCGGTAGTGGAAAATGGTGTTCTGCAGGAAATTATTATTGAACGGATTGCAAAACGGGGGCTGGTTGGGAATATCTACAAAGGTATCGTCTCCCGTGTGCTGCCGGGTATGCAGGCCGCGTTCATCGAGATAGGCATAGAACGCACCGCATTTTTGCATCTGTTTGATATGGTGGGTCATAAAAATAATAAGCCGGATCAGAATAATGACGATGAAAATAGTCCTGAACCAGAACTGTCTATTGAACAAATCCTCAAAGAAGGCCAGGAAATACTGGTGCAAGTCACCAAAGATCCACTGGGAAGCAAAGGTGCACGACTGACAACACATTTGAGTATCCCCTCCCGTTATCTCGTGTTAATCCCTGACGAAAAGACAGTCGGGGTTTCTCAGCGTATTGAAGATACAGGCGAAAGAGAGCGGTTGAGAAATTTAATCCTTTCCTGCAAACAGGAGATAGAAGCTTCTACCCAGGAAAATTATCTGACTGAAGACCAGGATACAAATTCTGTACCTTTTGGGTTTATTCTACGTACTGCAGCAGAGGGCATTTCCGATAAACAATTATTGACCGACATGAAGTTTCTGAAACATTTATGGCGATCAATCAAAGCAAAGTCGATTTCTACTAAAGCACCCGGCATTATTTATGAAGATTTACCGATGCTATTACGGATGGTCCGCTCACTTGATGATACGTCCATAGAAAAGATCCGGATTGATTCCAGAGAAACTTTTGATCACGTTGTCTCGTTTACTGAAGAGTTTGTGCCCGATCTCATTCCTAAACTTGAGCACTACCCCGGTGAACGACCGATCATGGATCTTTATGCTGTGGAGGATGAGATCCAGAAAGCACTGGAACGAAAAGTTAATCTCAAATCAGGCGGTCATCTGGTCATTGATCAGACGGAAGCCATGACGACCATTGATGTCAACACCGGTACCTTTGTTGGACACCGAAACCTTGAAGAAACCATCTTCAAAACAAATCTGGAAGCGGCTCAGGCCCTGTCCAGACAACTACGCCTGCGTAATCTTGGTGGGATCATTATTGTTGATTTTATCGACATGAATGATGCTGAACATCAACGACAGGTTTTACGTGCACTGGAAAAAAGTCTCTCCCACGATCACTCAAAAGTGGCTATCAGCGAGATCACATCATTGGGGCTGGTTCAGATCACACGAAAAAGAACACGAGAAAGTCTGGAACATATCCTCTGTGAACCTTGTCCAATTTGTAAAGGTAGTGGTTCAATTAAAACAGTTGAAACGACCTGCTATGAAATATTCCGGGAAATACTGCGTGAAGCGAGACAATTTGAAGCCCGTAAATTGCTGGTGGTGGCTTCCCAACCTGTGGTGGATATGCTGCTGGATGAAGAATCAATCGGTGTGGCTGAGCTGGAAGAATTTATCAAAATCCCTATTACATTCCAGGCCGAACCCATGTACAACCCGGAACAATATGATGTGGTACTACTGTAACCTGTAATGTCTATTTAGATAAGGATTTTTTATATTAATGCATAAACGCATCTCACGTGCCGCTATTCATTTCAGTTGGTATGCCGTTGTTTCTGTTATCGTCATAACGACAATGCTGGTTAGCCTTATCTGGATAACCAGTTCCAGCGTTGATGATCTTCGGCCAAAAATCCTTGAGTGGATCCATACCTCTACCGGGCAACCTGTAGAAGTCGAAAGTCTGGAAATTGAATGGCGTGGGATTATCCCACATCTGAAACTCTCCGATATTGATGTAAAGGATCGGAATAGCAATAAAAGGCTTACTCATTTTGATCAGGCCAGTCTCAGTGTTGACCTTTATCACTCACTGATAAACTGGAAAATTACCGTTGGGCATCTGGAACTTTCAGGACTTGATGTTGAACTTGTCCAGCAAGAAGATGGAACAATATCTCTGAAAGGTTTAACGGATCAGACCTCTAATCATGATGCCTTTACTCGCTGGTTGTTACAACAACCACATCTGA
Source organism: Gammaproteobacteria bacterium (assembly GCA_026984275.1). GTDB lineage: Bacteria > Pseudomonadota > Gammaproteobacteria > CAJXQU01 > CAJXQU01 > CAJXQU01. Next base: position 740 of record JALSSM010000210.1, on the reverse strand, counting down.
AAATAATTGATTCTCAGATCATCTGGCATAGACCAGCACATGATAAAGAACAACAGAAAGCGCCAATCAGATTATCTGAAGTGAATCTGGATCTGAAGAACAAACTGTTAGTGGAGACTCACCAGCTCATTGGATCAGCAAAACTACCAGACGAAAGTGGAGAATTTAATTTTCAACTTGATATAACGGGCAATCCTCTGACAAAAAAATGGGATGCGATACTTAATCTGACCACCCAGGAATTCATATTCTCTCATTTCTTATCAACTGAATTGAAAGAAAAGTTACAAACTTCTTTATTAACAGAGATGATTCCACCCGATCAATCCAGACTGAGTTCCAAAACTAAAATCACCTGGAAGCACGCCGATATTTCAGACGTTCGTGGTCATTTCGCTCTTAAAAATACAGCCCGAATCTATGCGATAAGTGGAAATTTCGAAGTTGAAAAAACAACGGACAATAACTGGCGACTCATCGCTCCAGATTTATCCATAGCATCACAAGATCATCAATGGCAACCTTTCCAGTTAGGACTTCTCTTGCCAGTAACATTTTCTCCAGATAGTCCCTCCCTGGATATCATCATCAACAAACTAAAAATTGAGGATCTTCTGAGTGTCCTTCCCGAATCGTTTAAAACCAACATCATCGATCTGCAGCCACAGGGATCACTGGACACCCTGACGTTGCATTATGACAAAAAAAATATTCAGAATCCTTTTCTGATCACTGGTGAG
>JALSSM010000209.1 GCA_026984275.1 Gammaproteobacteria bacterium | reverse complement strand
GGGCCTCTGGTGCTACTGACCAGATCTTTTTTTCTCAGGCGGGAGAATAATTGCTCAAGATAGGAAAGTGAGATACCCTGACGGACAGAAATTTCTGCCAGGGTAATCGGGCCTTTACCCTCATGGAGAGCAAGATCAAGCATGGCGGTTACTGCATAGCGGCCTTTGGTTGTCAATCTCATATAGTTAATCCCGTTAAATCAGAGATTAACTATCTCATACCTGAGCAAATTACTCAAGTATTATTCTTCTTCTTTTGTTTTCCTTGTTTTTCCAACCTGCCAGGCATCTGCGCTGCCTTCATTGTAGATATTCTCACGCATTTCGTTGATTTCGGTTTCGAGATTGTGGATATGATCTAACATGCTACCTATCGCATTGGCGACAGGATCAGGCATGTCCTGTGCTGCACCATAGGCATCAAAACCAATTTTTTCTGCCATTTCTTCCCGTTTTTCCTGCTTCTCTCTGGGGATAACAAGCTGGCCCGGAACACCGACGACGGTTGCTCCTTCAGGCACATCTTTAACAACGACAGAGTTTGATCCAATCCTGACATCATCATTCAAAGTTATTGGCCCCAACACCTTTGCACCCGCACCGATAACCACTCCATTTTTCAAGGTTGGGTGTCGTTTTCCTTTGTTCCAGGTCGTGCCGCCCAGTGTCACGCCATGATACAAGGTGCAATCATCACCAATTTCGGCTGTTTCACCGATCACCACCCCCATACCATGATCAATAAAGAACCGACGTCCAATTGTTGCCCCCGGATGAATTTCAATCCCGGTAACCCAGCGGGCAAAATGTGACAATAATCGCGCCAACCAGAAAAAACCATGCTTCCAGAGTGCGTGACTCATTCTGTGGAAGATGATGGCATGCAGGCCGGGATAGGCTGTTATGACTTCAAAAGTGGTTCTGGCTGCAGGATCCCGCTCAAAGACGCAGGCAATATCTTCTTTTAAATGACTAAACATTATTGTTTTAACATTCCTTCTATTCGATCCAATTGTTCTTCGAGGCGGGTTTTCGCTTTCTGGATTTCGTCAAGCCGATCCTGTGCTTTCTGGACAACGTCTGATGGCGCCCGTTCAACAAAATTGGGATTGGCCAGTTTCTTTTCCGCAACCTCACTTTCTTTGCTCAGTTTTTCCAGTTCTTTTTTCAGTCTTTCTTTTTCTACAACAGGATCAATGATATCTTCGAGCGGGATCAACAAAGTCGAGTTGCCCGCCAGCGCTGTTGCTGATTCTGGCGCGGTACCGCTACGTAGAACCCCGACCGACTCAAGTTTGGCCATGGCCACCAGATAGCGAACATTTCGGCGCAACCATTCTTGTTCTTTTTCATCGCCACCATCAACCACCACCCGCAGCTTTTTACCCGGTGAAATATCCATTTCTGCCCGCACTCGTCGCACACCCAGAACAAACTCTTTCAGCCAGTTGACTTCCTTCAGAACATCATCATCGATCAGTCCCTCTTCCAGTTCCGGGAAAGGCTGAATCATAATAGAATCGTCACTTTCTTCATCGATAAAGCCTGCTTTCCGGGCAACACGCTGCCAGAGTTCCTCTGTTATGAAAGGCATAAAGGGATGAGCAAGTCTGAGTAGTGCCTCCAGGATCTCCAACAAAGTCACACGTGTCCCGTTTTTCATTTCTTCACTGGCACGTTGTGAGTTCAGTGTGGCTTTTGATAACTCCAGATACCAGTCACAATATTCATCCCAGGTAAATTCATAAACAGCCTTTGCTGCCAGATCAAAACGATAGGCATCAATATATTCACTGACTTCTGAAATGGTTTGCTGGAATCTTGAAATGATCCAGCGCTCTGCCACACCCAGCTCAGAATGTTCACCAGAATCTACTTTGTGATCGCCGACCGTCATCATCACATAGCGGGTAGCGTTCCAGATTTTGTTACAGAAATTCCGATAGCCATCAATACGGCCCAGATCAAAACGGATATCTCGTCCTAAAGTTGCCTGAGAGGCAAATGTAAATCGTAGTGCATCGGTACCATAACTGGAAATTCCGTCTGGAAACTGTTTTCGGGTCGCTTTTTCTATTTTTGGTGCATCCTGTGGCTTCATTAAACCGGTTGTTCGCTTAGCAACCAGAGATTCCAGATCGATACCATCGATCAAATCAATCGGGTCAAGTACATTTCCTTTTGATTTAGACATCTTCTGTCCTTCAGCATCACGGATCAATCCGTGGATATAAACCTCTTTGAAAGGTACTTCACCGGTAAATTTCAGGCCCATCATGATCATTCTGGCGACCCAGAAAAAGATAATATCGAAACCTGTCACCAGGACGCTGGTTGGATAAAATGTCTTAAACTCCTCTGTCTGCTCGGGCCAGCCCAGTGTGGAAAAAGGCCACAACGCTGATGAGAACCAGGTGTCCAGTACGTCTGGATCCTGTCTGAGTATGACATCAATACCGAGATTATGTTTTTCACGGACTTCTTCTTCCGTCAGCCCGACATAAACATTACCATTATTCTGATCATGCCAGGCCGGGATCCGATGGCCCCACCAGAGTTGGCGAGAAATACACCAGTCTTCGATATTTCTCATCCATTCGAAGTAAGTCTTCGACCAGTTTTCAGGTACAAAGTTAATATCGCCATTTTCAACCGCTTCGATCGCGGGCCTGGCCAGAGGCTCAACTTTTACATACCATTGATCAGTGAGATAGGGCTCAACAACCGCATGAGATCGATCTCCGCGAGGCACCATATGCCGATGATCTTCGATCTTTTCAATCAGCCCCTGTGCCTGTAAATCTTCGACGATCTTTTTGCGTGCTTCATAACGATCCATACCTCGATAGGCCAGTGG
>JALSSM010000208.1 GCA_026984275.1 Gammaproteobacteria bacterium | reverse complement strand
TCATCATTCCTGGGCTTAACCTCGCCGCTCCTTTTCTCTGGTTCCTGTTCGGTGCCTGGATGCTGATTCATGAATACATGGACTACCCAATGGGTAATAATGGTTATCGATTCGCTCAACAAAGACCACTATTAAAAACGAAACGCATGATGATGCTGGGTTTTGGAATGACTATCATGGTAATAACCCTGATCCCCATACTGAATTTCTTTGCTATGCCGGTCGCCGTTATCGGCGCAACTCTTATATGGCATGAGCAATTCAACGAGCACTCCAATACAAAATAATCGTTAATCTCGTTGCACTAACCATTGGATTCTGGTAAAAATGCGCGCTTCATTCCGTTAAGGAGGTTTTTTCAGTGGCTGTTTCGAAAAAGAAGGTTGCAAAGAAAAAGACCGTCGCAAGTAAAAAAAAGGTAGCTGGCAAAAAGAAAGTGGCCAGTAAAAAGAAAGTCGTTGCAAAGAAAAAAGTCATAGCAACAAAGAAATCTGTCGCCAAAAAGAAAGTTGTGGCTAAAAAGAAAGTGGCTGTTAAGAAAAAAGCAGCCGCCGTGAGTAAGAAGAAAGCAACGCCGACCAGAAAGAAAAGTGTGGCTAAAAAGAAAGTTGTGGCAAAGAAAAAGGTCGCCTCCGTCAAAAAAGTTGTCAGTAAAAAGAAGGCTATAAGTAGCAAGAAGAAAATTGTGAGTAAAAAGAAAGTTTCAAATAAAAAAACGACCTCGAGCAAAAATAGAGAGCTCCCAACCAGTTTTGAAGACTTCACACCCTACAAAGAAGAAAAGGGTGAAGAATACATGAATCCTGATCAGGCAGAACATTTCAAACACCTTCTGTTGGCCTGGTTAAAAGAGTTGCAGGAAGAAGTTGATCGTACTGTTGATCACATGCAATCTGATGCCTCTAATTTTTCTGATCCCAGTGATCGCGCCACACAGGAAGAAGAATTTGCACTGGAACTTCGTACCCGTGACAGAGAGCGTAAATTAACCAAAAAGATCCGCACTGCTCTGGCTGCGATTGAAAGTGGTGATTATGGCTTCTGCGAGGTCTGTGGTATAGAGATCGGTATTCGCCGTCTGGAAGCTCGCCCTACAGCAACTCTTTGCATTGACTGTAAAACCCTTGACGAAATCAAGGAAAAACAAATGGGCTGATGGATGTGATCAGGGGACGTTTTGCCCCCACACCTTCCGGCCCCTTACATTTTGGTTCCTTAATCGCTGCGCTTGGCAGCTATCTGCATTCCAAATCCCGAGGTGGTCAATGGTTCGTCAGGATTGATGATCTGGACACAGATCGCACCATTCCAGGTATTGGCTCAGACATTCTCAGAACACTGGAAACATTCGGACTGCACTGGGATGGAGAGGTTTTATACCAGAGCAGCAGGATAGCTGCCTACAATGAGGCCATCGAACAATTATCTGCAAAAGATCTGATCTATTTCTGCTCATGTTCCAGAAAAGAAGTGGGTCATAATCCCTACCCTGGCACCTGTCGAAAAGGGCCTTCAAACGACGAAAGAAACCCTTCGGTCAGGCTTCTCACTAATAATAAACCTGTTGAATTTCATGATCTTAAACAGGGAATCTTCAGGCAAAACATAGAAGCCGAAATTGGTGATTTTGTGATCAAACGAGCCGATGGCTACATCGCCTATCATCTTGCCACCGTCGTTGATGATGAATGGCAACAGATCACAGAAGTTGTACGCGGAGCAGATTTGCTCGACTCAACACCAAGACAAATTTATCTTCAGAGATTACTCGGGTTTCAACAACCTGACTTTCTTCACCTGCCTGTCGCTACAGACGAGAATGGCCAAAAACTCAACAAATCAAATGGTGCTCTTAGTCTGGATCAAACCCCGTTTCGTCCCAGCCAGTTGATCTGTCAAGCTCTGCACTTTCTTGGCCAGAACCCGCCTGAAAACCTTCAACAGAAAAACGTTGAACATTGTATAAAATGGGGGCTTGAACATTGGAACATTAACCTGGTTCCAAAAGAAAAAGGCCATGATTAAAAATGGTCGCTTAAATGTATCTCAGACGAGTAGAATTACCCTGTTAGTTATTAATAAAGAGAAAAAAGATGGATTACAAAATACTACTGACGGTTTTTACGGCTGTATTCATAGCTGAACTGGGTGATAAAACACAACTGGCAACGATGCTATTTGCTGCCGATAAAGAAGTCAGTAAATTCACAGTCTTCATTGGTGCATCGTTAGCACTTATAGTGGCTTCTGCAATTGGCGTTCTATTAGGTGGCGTGATCTCTCAATACATAAGTAATAAACATCTACACTATATTGCAGGCATCGGTTTTGTTGCTATTGGAATATGGACTCTGCTAAAAGCATAAATAATCTCATTGGAATGTCAGATTGTTTGAATACCGTATCAAGATCTGCAATTCATCTATTCAACAACAATGTGATTTCCTGATCACTAAACCACTCAGACTGTGGTTGGTCAGGATATAATTTGATAAATCGTTGATAAAGGGATCTTGCTTTTTCTATCTTATCCTGTTGAATCAATAGCTTGATTTGATTTGATAAGGCTTCTGGTGAAACTTGCTCCGTTGTTATTGAATCGTTCGCAGACTGACGTTCAGCGACTCCAGCTTCCTTTTCTACCATTTCCAGAGGTGCGACACCTGATGAAATATCAGCCTCTTCTTCCCGTGAATCTCGCCGGGCTTGCCGTTTAACCTCACTTTGAAATTCAGGATCCGTGGCTGGGGCAGACATGATTGTTCCCTTGGTTCGGGTTTCACTGATCTGAGCTTCATTGATTTTGGCTGCTTCATTTGTGATTTCTGTTTGAAGTTCTTTTTTCCCGGCAAATGATGCTTCACGATCACGCACG
>JALSSM010000207.1 GCA_026984275.1 Gammaproteobacteria bacterium | reverse complement strand
TCAAGGATGATAAAGACTGCTGGGACTGGTTTATTGGCCATGCCGTCATCCAGCCTGATCAAAAAGAATTAACGATCACCCTTTCCTATTCGGAAACGGTTTGCAAATAGAATGACTGATTAAAAACAACTTCCTGGAGGGAATATTATGTTACAAAGGATTTATTCAAGATCAATGCTACTTTTCATATTGTTGATCACAGCCTTGCCGGCTTCACATGCGTTGACAGTCAATGCAGCATTACCCATAACAGAAACCGTTACAGTCCAACCGATTGTCGTTTCTGATAACAATGGCAGCAATACAGCCACTTTTTTAGGTAACGCCACACAACAATCCACTATTGAAGGATTAATCGATCAGATTTGGGCTCAGGCCGGAATTGATGTGAGTTTTCTGACACCAACATTCTGGAATAACACCTTTGCTAACTGGGGTAACGGTGGACCTCCCAATAATGCCGGTAATAGCCGTCCAACATCAGACCTCAATGCGATGATAACTAGCGGGACAGCAGCAGGGGTGACTAGCTCAGATCCAACAGTGCTCAATATGTTCTTTGTCAGAATTCCTGCAGGCTTCGCTCTGCTGAATAATAATCAGGCTGCCGGTCTTGCAAGACTTGGTGGTAATGGCATCAGTCAATATGTGGGCAGTAATCTGACAGGTTTTTCCGCTGGCCAGGAAGTTGTCGCAGGTGTGGTTGCACATGAAATTGGTCATAACCTCGGTCTGACTCACCCGGGTAGTGGACTTCCGAACCTGATGTCACCGGGTGGAACTACTGAACAACTCAATGCATCTCAAATCATAACGGCATTAAATAGTAATTTGTCTACCGCTAACCCTGCTACGCCAACACCGCCTCCGGCGGCTCCAGTTCCACTGCCAGCAGCATTCTGGTTGCTTGGCAGTGCATTTATGTTACTTTTCAAAAAGAAGAGAATAATTTCACCAATAGCGGCCTGAAATCTCGATTCTGACGTGGTTGAATTCTGTCACCACGTCAGAATAATGATCAGGCAGGCATAAATTCATAAAACCAGGAGGCTGCTGGTTTTGGGGATCGTAGCGAGGCGAGTAAGAAATGAGTCCAGTTTTTCTATCTTTTGAGGCGAATAGTGGTTCTATTTAATAAAAAAGATCGGAAAAATGGACTCATTTCCCATCGCCGTAGCAGATTCTTTCTAAATCCGAAAGCCTCCTAATCAAGTTCTTTTTCTACCCGTTCAACGAAGCCTTCAAGCTCCTGTGCCAGAATATCCCAGATGGCCATTGGTCCAGCATCTTCTATCATTTCATCTCTCCAGTCTTCCAACTCCATTGTCTTGATATTCGCTAAATCCTCCTCCAGCAGAGATTTCTGCTTTTGGTAGTCATTAAGTTCGACTCTGGTTTGATGGTTATCATCAAGATGCTTAGTCGCCTGATCTGCTCGAGCATAAAGTTCGTCGATATGCTTAAGACGTGATTCATATTCTTTAATATGCTGGTTTACTAATTGAGTTTCTGTACTAGACATAATAATTATCTCCCGTTATTCGTAACCTGAAAAATACTACTATGTGACACATGAAAGAATGATTTAGATCAAATAAGACGGTGTTTTTTGATGGCGGAATATTTTGATTGCTTCAGAGGAAGACCTATCCGTTAAACGAGTTGTCGATGGAGATCAATTACTTCGAACAGATTGATGTGCCTACCGAACAGAAAGATCGATCAATTGTGTTTTCTGATAGAGATCACCTATCGCATCTTGGGGAACTCTCCATAAAAAACCATGATCTTTTACACGACCTTCTTTTTCTGACAGAGTGAGATCCAGGTACACATTGCCATCTCTAGTCATATGTAAGAAACGCAATATTGAAGGTGTTTGACAATACAATAATTGATCGAAACGGCACCCAATTCGACCATTTTTTAATCGTTGAGAAGAAACTGATATATAGGCCGTTTCGTTATGTTTTGTCAGCAAGGCATTCTCCAAGACACTACTGTCATATTCTAATACTTCAATCTGCTTTTTGTTTACAACGATCTTGTCTTTCTTTGCTAATAGATAGAATCCAAGTGAATCTGAAATATTATTAAAAGATGTGTACAGAGCCCTTCGTTTTCGAGATTGATCAAAATACCCAAACTTCTCAAGCAGTTGGTTTTTATCTTCACAAGCTAAGTAACGAGAAGGCACACGTGAAAATAAAGTCTGAAGGCTCTTACCATGTTTTGTTTTAAGCTCGATTCCCATGAAGTCAGCTGACTTCGAGCTATTCTGTGGGATGCTCAAATAGTATTCTAAAGAAAGTCCATATCGTCCAGTACCAGATCCTTGGACTGGTAAGTAATTTCTAGAACGTAATCTCTTGAGTTTCTCAATCAGTATTTCTATTGGAGATTTTTCATTTTTTCCTGAGAGTTTTATATGTTCTAAAACCGCTGTCTTTAAAGCAGCTTGATAATGTCCTCTTGGTCGCAACCCATCTGCGTAAGGCAGTTTTTCTTCATAGAGTACTGCACTAATATTTTGAAACTTTGACTCAAATGCTTTAACACTTCGTGAGGGATGTAATGATGAAAGTTTCCGATAAATTGCAGTTTTGTTGGTTGGCTCATACTTTTGTTGCTCACGGAACAAGTGAAAATATGCCCTTACGGTATCTTGTATTTCTTCATCATTCCATGCGTTATTTCTTTTCATTAAAAATTTTCTTCAAAAATGAGCGTTATTCGCCATTGACAGCGCTCCCTTTTAATTAAATATCGATAAAGAAGCGTTTTTATTCCGCTAAGTTTCTTAGACATGCAAATAAATCTTTTTCAAAATCAAAATTCGTTTTCTGATCACAATACTTTTTTATCAGCGACTCAAGTTCTGGCA
>JALSSM010000206.1 GCA_026984275.1 Gammaproteobacteria bacterium | reverse complement strand
TCTCTCAGTTTGCCTTCGGTACTTGCTGTGATTGTTTTTTTGACAGTCGCCATTATAACGGCTCAGGTCGTTGCCTCATTCGGGTGATAACATGAAAACAACATTATACTGGTTTACTATTCTGGCTTGTGGAACTTTATTCGGACTGGGACTTTCTTTTTCAAACATGATCCAGCCTGAAGTTGTCCTGAGTTTCCTGCGTTTTGAGGACTTTGGTCTGCTTCTGGTCTTGGCTGCTGCGACAGGAACCACCCTGATCTTTTATCAATTCACGCCGCGTTTTCTCGACAAGCCCTTGTTGTCAGATCTGTTTGGGAAAAAACCAATGGAAACAATGGGGAGAACACTGACAGGTGCCGTTCTGTTTGGTATCGGCTGGGGTTTATGTGGTGTTTGCCCAGGTCCCGCCATTGCCGGTCTTGGTGCTGGCAACTGGCCTCTGATGATTGCGCTGATCGCTATGCTATTGGGAGCATATGTTCAGGGGCGCTGGTTTGCAGGCGATTAATACAGAGGTTTTTATTAGCTGTTATTTTTCATCCAGCCTATGGCCTTAACCACGGGGTAGGGAGAGATCAACAATAATCCAAGGCCGATACAAAGAGAGATAATTAGAAGGCTATTAATCTCCTGTATGCCATTCTGTGATCGAAAGATCAGAAAAATGCCAACACTTAATAAAACTAACCCTGCAAGATGACAATAAAAAAATAATTTGATCATGGGTTCCTTTCAATATTCTACGCCATACGCCTGATCGCTATTATAGTGATCAGGCGGTAGTCTATCTTATTGTGATTGATATCGAATGATCAACATGGCATTGAGATCATCCTGATTATAGGTGTTGACGGTTTGATATTCCTTATCCAGCAGGTTGTTGATATGGCCACTGATCGACCAGTTATGATTGATCAGGTAACTGGCACGAAGGTCAATGGTCGCAAAACCTCCTACTCTGGTTGAATTTGACGTGTCATCAAAACGGTGATCATAAGCAACCAGGCTTGCTCCCAGGTTAAACTTCCCAAAATCACGAAACAGATCCAGTCGGGCTGATCGACGAGAACGACGTTGTAACTGGTTTCCTGAGGCCACATCCTCAGGACTGATCAGTGACAGAGAAGATGAAATATCCCAACCGGCCAGTTCAGTTCCGAATTCAATTTCCAGTCCTTTAATAAGTGCTTTGTCAATATTTTCCGGTTTGAATTCAAAGGTGACTGGATTGAAATTAAAAACGATTAGATCATCAATTTCTGTTCGATAGGCTCGAGCACTCCAGTATCCCCAACCGTATTCACCGTCAATGCCGATCTCATAAGAACGGGAGGTCTCAGGTTTCAGATTCGCATTGCCAAACCCGGGGAAATAGAGTTCATTAAAAGAAGGGCCTTTGAAGGCGGTTCCGAATGAACCCACCAACCGGATCCCGGAAAAACGACCAAAACTGAAGCCAGCACTGCCGGTCTGTTTATTGCCAAAGGCTTCATTGTCATCATTTCGGAAGGATGCGATCAGGTCAAGATGATCAAATGTTCCCTGATACTGAGCAAAAATCCCCTTGTTATCCCGTGAGTTCTCATCATACATCGTGGTGCCAGAGATTTCGTCATCCCGATAATCAAATCCCAGAGTGACCCGATGATCAGGGGTGATAGAAAAGAGATTTTTCCAGTTTAGATCAAAACGTTTTGAGTTAAAGACATCGGGTGTTGCGCCGGATAACTTAAATGTTTCATTTTCATCCCGACTTTCACCAATACGAAATTCAGACTGCCAGAAGCGGGCAGCCTGAATCTTAACGGTGGCGCCAATAACCTGTTGAACGATATCGCTTTCAAAATCATCTGTGGCATCGAATTCTGTTGTGCCGAGTGAATGTAAAGCAAAGGCTTCCACCTCAACGCGATCATTGAACTTATGTCCGATTTTGGCACTGAAGGAAGTATTGTCATAGCCATCATCATCTGGTTCATCAACAGCAAAAAAACCCGTCGTCGGTTGCCTGGCATCGAAACCAGAGGTCGTAAAGTGTGAGGCTCCCAGGCTATAAGAAGTATCGTTGGACTTGCCACTGATGACGGCATTCAGATCATAAGTTTGATCTGAACCACCACCAAGACTAACAGAATAACGAGGAGACTCGCTGCTTCCTGTGCGGGTAAAGATTTGAATGACGCCACCAATGGCTTCTGAACCATATAGACTTGAACGAGGGCCTTTTACAATTTCGATACGCTCAATCTGATCAATGGGGTAGTGTTGAAAAGTGGGTGAGCCCAGTGTGGCGGATCCAACCTTGATCCCGTCGATGAGTACCAGAACATGATCGGAATTAGTACCGCGCATAAATAAAGAAGTCGCTTTACCCTGTCCACCATTGTTGGTGATGTTCATACCAGCATAGCCATTGAACAATTCGACGAGACTTTGCACTTGCAGGCGTTCGATATCATCACGGGTAAAGACCTTAACCGCGTCCGGGATATGGTTGCGATCGGTTTCAGTCCTGGTCCCGGTGACGATCATGTTACCAAGATTCTGAATATCTTTTGCTATTGAAAGTGGTGGTAAAAGTAAGCTTGCGCCTAACAATCCGAGTGTGGTTATTTTTGTTGGTTTCATATTTCCTCCCATCCAGTTTCCAACCCGAAAATGGATAGTTATTTTTTTATTAACGACGGAGGAGAATAGATAGAAGGTGCTGGTTTCTGATCAGTGCATCAAATGAATAAGCAGAGATAAAGAAACATGCCCAATCCATCGCCCTCCGCGACCTGGTTTGTTATGCTATGAGGCAGGTCTCCGGGCTTATGAGCGGTTTTTTTGACTAACCTTACCGAACCGCCTTCCCATGTCTGCTATTGACACAGTGGCATTTTGA
>JALSSM010000205.1 GCA_026984275.1 Gammaproteobacteria bacterium | reverse complement strand
AATATGTGTTTATGGCAACCAGTAATGGAACCGTTAAAAAGACCTCGTTGATGGATTTTTCAAGACCCAGAGCCAACGGTATTATTGCTGTTGATCTGAATGAAGATGATCAACTGGTGGGTGTGGCATTGACCAGTGGTGACGACAAGGTGATGTTATTTAATAGCAATGGTAAGGCTATCTGTTTCAGGGAAAGTGATGTTCGCGCAATGGGACGCACTGCCAGAGGGGTACGCGGTATTCGTCTGGCGGAAGATCAGAAGGTTATTTCTTTGATCATTATTGAATCGGGAATGGATGAAGATGCCGGAAAAATACTGACGGCGACTGAACATGGATTTGGTAAGCGAACCCGGGTTTCTGAATACTCAGTTCAGGGTCGTGGTGGTCAGGGTCTGATTGCGATCCAGACTTCTGATCGTAATGGTAATGCTGTTGGTGCCGTCCTGGTTCATGATGATGACGAAATCATGTTGATCAGCAATAAAGGCACACTGGTTCGAACACCGGTTAAGGATGTTTCTGTGGTAGGCCGTAATACTCAGGGTGTTAATTTGATTACCCTGGCTGAAGGTGAATTGCTCGTCGGTATTGAACGAATTATGGATGTGGGGGATGAAGATGAAGAAAATAACAATAACAGCGAATCCCAATCTGATCCTGACCCAGAATAAATTGAATGACAGACGAAGAGCTTCTCAACGAACTGCGTATTAAAATCGATCAAATCGATGATCAGTTGCTTGAACTGATCAGCCAACGTGGGCGGCTGGCTGAAGAAGTTGCCAAAGCCAAAGGTGAAGCTCCAGAGCAGGGAGGATATTATCGTCCTGATCGTGAAGCGGCTATTTTGCATCGTATTCTTGATCATAATCCGGGTCCTCTTGCTGATGAAGAAATGGCGAGACTCTTTCGTGAAATTATCTCTGCCTGTCTGGCACTTGAAAAACCATTAAAGATCGCATTCCTCGGACCTGAAGGCACATTTACTCAAGGCGCTGCACTGAAACATTTTGGACACTCGATACAGACAGAATCATTTGATGCGATCGATGAAGTGTTCCGTGAAGTGGAAGCCGGTGGTTGTGATTATGGTGTCGTTCCTGTTGAGAATTCAATTGAAGGCGTGATCAACCATACGCTGGACAGTTTTATTCGGTCACCCTTAAAGATCTGTGGTGAAGTTGCATTACGCATTCATCATCATCTCCTCAGCAATGAGACTGATCTTGCATCTTGTAAAAAGGTGATTGCACATCAACAGGCATTGGCTCAATGTCGCCAGTGGTTGAATCACAATATGCCCAATGCCGAAAGAGTGGCTGTCAGCAGCAATGCAGAAGCAGCCAGACAGGCATCCGAGATGAAGAAAGTTGCTGCGATTGCGGGTGAGTCTGCTGCTGATCTTTATGGACTGAAAAAACTGGTCAGTAATATTGAAGACGAATCAACCAATACGACGCGTTTCCTGATTATAGGTTCGAATAGTGTGCCAGCAACCGGAGATGACAAAACGTCATTGCTGTTTTCAACTCAGAATAAACCGGGTGCCTTGTTTCACACGCTGGCCGTGTTTGATCAATATCAGATCAGTATGATGAAAATTGAATCTCGGCCGTCCCGTCAGGAGATGTGGGATTACCTGTTCTTTGTTGATATTGAAGGCCATGCAGAAAATGAGAAGATCAGCAAAGCGTTAGATGATCTTTCTGATCATACTTCTATGTTAAAAGTGCTGGGCTCCTATCCCAAAGCGGTATTGTAAATGGCGACAAATTTTCTTTCACTAACAGCGCCCGGCGTTGCTGGGTTACAGCCTTATCAGCCTGGAAAACCGGTAGAAGAACTTGAAAGAGAATATGGCGTATCAAATGCGATAAAACTCGCTTCCAATGAAAACCCGCTGGGGCCAGGGAAACGGGCACTCGATGCAATGCGGTTAGCAGAACAGGAAGTGAGTCGCTATCCTGATGGTAACGGCTTTAATTTGAAAAAGATCCTTGCCGATCAGCTTGATGTGAAGCGTCATCATATTACGTTGGGAAATGGTTCCAGCGAGATCCTTGAGTTAGTTGCCCGCACATTTGTAATGCCAGAAAACCAGGTGATCTTTTCACAACATGCTTTTGCAGTCTATCCCATCCTGACTCAGGCCGTTGGTGCTGAAGCCGTGGTAACACCCGCCAAAAACTGGGGACATGATCTGGATGCCATGCGTGATGCCGTGACTGATCGGACGAGGCTGATCTTTGTGGCCAATCCTAATAATCCAACGGGTACCTGGCTTAACTCCGATCAGCTGTATGGATTTCTGGCTTCGATACCAGATCATGTACTTGTTTTGGTTGATGAAGCCTACTTCGAATTTGTCGAGGAAGAGGAATATCCCAATTCAATCAATTGGATCGATGAATTTCCTAATTTGATCGTGACACGTACTTTTTCCAAAATTCATGGCCTGGCTGGTTTGAGAATTGGCTATGGTATTTCTCATTCTGATATTGCAGATTTACTCAATCGTGTGCGCCAGCCATTCAACTCAAACTCATTGGCGCTGGCGGCGGCGGAAGCAGCATTGCTGGACTCAGATCATATTAAAAAGAGTGTTGAAATCAATTCAGCAGGTTTACGACAATTGATGTCGGCATTTGAAAAAATGGGACTGAACTACATTCCTTCGGTGGGTAATTTTATTTGTGTTGAGTTTGATCAGAGTGGTCTTGAAGTTTATGAGGCACTTTTGCATAAAGGTGTGATCGTCCGTCCTGTCGGTGTCTATGGGATGCCCCATCATTTACGCGTTACGGTCGGTACTGAAGAAGAAAATAACCGCTTTATTCAGGCACTTGGTGAAGTTTTATCATGAATGATCGTCAACTAAAAATTGGACATCTGACG
>JALSSM010000204.1 GCA_026984275.1 Gammaproteobacteria bacterium | reverse complement strand
GGGGGAGGAGACCATCACATCAGGTTAAATAATAGATCTTCTTTGAGAAGTTCCACACAAAAAAAGAGGGGCGCCGAAGCGCCCCAATCTGCCCTAGTGGCAAGAGGTTCTTATTGGGATGGGACTTCAAAGATTATAGGCACGTTCGTCATGTTGAGATATATCGAGCCCTTCGCTTTCTTGTTCATCATTAACCCGCAGTCCCATCAGAGCGTCCAGTACTTTTAGAATGATAAAAGTCATCACCATGGTATAAATCAGTGTCGCTATAATACCGAATGCCTGAATGCCTACCTGGGCACCGATGCTTGTAATACCGTCAGCAAAACCGGCACCACCGAAAGCTGGAGCACAGAATACACCAGTGAGTAACGCACCAATGATGCCACCGATGCCATGAACACCAAACGCATCAAGTGAATCATCGTAACCCAGCATTGGTTTGATCCTGACTGCAGCAATAAAGCATCCTATTCCGGCTGCGGCACCTATTGCCAGTGCTCCTGTTGGTCCTACCGAACCAGAAGCAGGTGTGATAGCTACCAACCCAGCAACTGCACCTGAAGCTATTCCTAAAACACTCGGTTTACCATGCATAAGCCATTCAACAATCATCCATGCAATTGCTGCTGTTGCGGTTGCAATTTGTGTAACGGCCATAGCCATACCTGCGGTACCGTCAGCAGCCAGTTCACTACCTGCATTGAAACCGAACCAACCGACCCACAACATCCCTGCTCCAACGACAGTAAACATCAGATTATGTGGTGCCATTGGTGTTCCCGGATAACCATTTCGTTTTCCTATGACAAGAGCCGCAACCAGACCAGCAAAACCTGCGTTGATATGTACGACTGTACCACCTGCGAAATCGAGGATACCTTTGCCACCTAACCAACCACCATCACCCCACACCCAGTGGGCAATAGGTGAATACACCACGAGCAACCAGATTGCCATAAACACCATCATGGCAGAAAATTTCATGCGTTCTGCAAAAGCACCCACGATCAAAGCCGGTGTAATAATGGCAAAGGTCATCTGGAAGGTCATAAAAACAGTTTCAGGAATCGATCCACTGAGTGTATCCACACCAACACCTGCAAGGAACATCTTACTGAGCCCGCCCCAATAAGGACCTTCACCACCAAAGGCAATACTGTAGCCAGCGACCACCCATAAAACAGTCACCATTGAAGTGATGGCAAAACATTGCATCATTACCGACAAACCATTTTTGGCTCGTACCATCCCCGCATAAAATAATGACAAACCGGGAATCGTCATGAATAATACCAGTGCGGTAGAGGTCAACATCCATGCAGTATCACCACTGTTTAATGTGTCCTCCGCCTGTGCCAACGAAGGCAAAAAAACCAATGCACTTATAACAAAAGTCATCGGCAGGTTAAATATTCTACGAATACTCATCTTTTCGTTCTCCTAAATTATTGTTATAAGGCTTCTGAACCAGTTTCACCCGTGCGAATACGGATCACCTGTTCGATTGAAGTTACGAAGATCTTTCCATCACCAATTTTCCCGGTGCTGGTTGCTTTACTGATTGCCTCAGTTACGGCATCAACCTGATCATCACCTACGGCCACTTCAAGTTTTACTTTTGGTAGAAAATCAACGACATATTCTGCACCACGATAAAGCTCTGTGTGTCCTTTTTGTCGGCCAAAACCTTTGACCTCTGTTACTGTTAAACCTGTCACACCAATTTCAGATAACGATTCACGCGCATCATCTAATTTGAACGGTTTAATTATGGCTGTTACTAATTTCATAGTTCAGCTCCCCATATTGAGTTGTTATAAGAAAAAAAGCCCCGGTAAACCAGGGCTCATGTTTTGTGCTACCAGCTGCTTGAAACAGTGAATACGACACGTGAATCAGCAATCGGAGTATTATCAATATCAGTATCATGATAGGTCAGATCAAACCCAAAGTTACCGATTTCTTTTGAAATTCCGGCTGACCAATGAGTATAGGAAAAACCCGCTGGGCCAGTTGTTTTGTCACCTTCGACATCCTGGTAACCAACTTGAAAGGATGCACCAAAACCTTGTGACAAGGCCAAATCTACTCCGCCTCCAATATAATTACCTGTCCCATCTTCGCCAAAGAAATCAGGTGAGTAGGCATATGTGAGACCAAGACTCACCATATCATTGACACTATAACTCAGGCTAGGGATAAATTCGAAGTAATCATAATCGCCCCCCCCCGCATCTTCATTCTGATTAGGATACGCATAATAGATGGCTAAAAGATCATAACTGAGTCCTGTATCACCAAGATCACCACCATATCCACCATAATAATCTGTTTCCAGTGATGCTGTATTAGATGTGCCTGCATTAAACTCAATGCTTGAAGCCCAGAATCCGGCATAGAAGCCTGACTCATGAGCATAATCAAAACCACCCGACAAAGCCGGATCTTCACTTGTTTGTGAAATACCACGGAAAATATAATCCGTTGTTACTGCAACATTCGCACTGAATTCATGTGGACCCTCAGCATGTGCCAATGGAAGAGCACTCAAAAGAGCACCGGCTACCAAAGTTTTTTGTAAAGTTTTCATTTTAAATCCCCTCTTACCAAGATTTATATTTAGTTAAAAAAGTATTTGCCACTATGGCAGCGTGTTTGTTACACAATGTTAACAGTGCATAGTCTATGCCAAACCTGTTATTTCTATAAAGAACAATAGGTTAGTTAATTTTTTATCTTAAGAATCAGCTTAATGCGCACCAATTGTGTGCATAATAAATTCTTTTGCTCTTCTATGGTGCGCCGATTAAGACAGCCCTCATCACCTTGATATCTTTGCTTATTTTCTCTCACCCATTTCTAATAGCTCATGGTATAGTTAACCTGAACTCGGGATTGCTGTCCCTTATCCCGGGTTCAGGTTAGTTATTGAAACAATCGTTTTAAGAAAATTATGATAAATACATCGACAATAGAATCGTTAGCTGAAAAGATTACCCGTTCATTACCTTCTGGCGGTAAAGCGTTTGCAGAAGATTTGAGAAAAAACCTGCGTCTTGGATTAAGCTCTGCTCTGGACAGAATGGATCTTGTAACCAGAGAAGAGTTTGAAATTCAGTCTGAGTTGCTGGCAAGAACCAGAACCAGACTTGAACAACTGGAAAAACAGGTAGCTGAACTGGAATCCAAGATAAACAAATAAGTTAATTTAAGAGTGTCACCATTTCCAGGGAAGGAAATATGAGTATCGCAATCGTCTATAGTCGTGCACAGCTGGGAATTGAATCCCCTCTGGTCACCATCGAAGTTCACCTTTCTAACGGGTTACCTGCCTTGTCCATTGTAGGCTTACCAGAGGCTGCCGTTAAAGAAAGCAAAGATCGTGTTCGTAGTGCGATCATCAACAGTCGCTATGAATTCCCGCTTAAACGTATCACCATCAACCTGGCTCCTGCTGATCTGCCGAAACAGGGTGGTCGTTATGATCTACCCATCGCTTTGGGGATTCTCGCAGCCTCTGGACAAATTCCCAAAGAAGATTTGATCAATCAGGAATATGTTGGTGAGCTGGCTCTGACGGGTGAGTTAAGATCGATTCCCGGCGCTCTTCCTTTTACCATTGCAGCAAAAAATGCTGATCGCCCTGTGATACTTCCACTGGAAAATGCCGAAGAAGCATCATTAATCAGGGAGGCCGAAATACATCCAGTCAGACATCTACTGGAAGTTTGTGCACATATTGAAGGACAGGATCGAATTCCTGCTTATACACAAACGGAACAACTTGTAGCGTCTGATCAAACACCTGATCTGTCAGAAGTAAAAGGTCAACAACATGCAAAACGTGCTCTTGAAATTGCCGCAGCAGGCGGCCATAACTTGCTATTCATCGGCCCTCCGGGGACGGGTAAGACCATGCTTGCCAGTCGTCTGCCGGGAATACTGCCACCGATGACAGAAACTGAAGCCATTGAAACAGCATCGATAGCCTCGATCACCAGAAACCTTTCTGCTCAGTCCTGGAAACAACGACCCTTCAGGTCACCACATCATACCAGTTCTGCCGTGGCTCTGGTTGGAGGGGGAAGTCACCCCAAGCCTGGCGAAATATCGCTTTCACACAACGGCGTGTTATTTCTTGATGAACTACCAGAGTTTGATCGAAAGGTTCTTGAGGTCTTACGCGAACCACTGGAAACCGGGCAGATCAATATTTCAAGGGCGGCTCATCAAACAGAATTCCCGGCCCGCTTCCAGATGGTCGCGGCCATGAATCCTTGCCCCTGTGGTTACCTCGGTGATGAGAGTGGACGTTGTCGTTGTTCACCCGATCAGGTTAATCGATATAAAGCAAAAATATCCGGTCCTCTTCTTGATCGTATAGATCTTCAGATTGAGGTCATGACTCTCAAAAACTCTGATCTGTTAAACGATTCCCCTTCAGGAGAATCCAGCAACATCGTGAAACAGCGTGTTGAAAAAGCACGAGAGCAACAATTGCAACGCCAGGGTAAAGCCAATCATCTTCTTTCATCCAGAGAGATACCTGAAATTTGTGCATTACAGGAAAACGACAAAACATTACTTCAATCCGCCATTCAAAAACTTGGTCTGTCTGCTCGTTCGGTCAATCGAATTCGTAAAGTTGCCAGAACAATCGCCGATCTGGAAAATTCTACTCAGATCCAGACGTCCCACCTCACGGAGGCAATATCATATCGTCGGCTTGATCGAGGACAAAACTGACTCAGGGGTTTTCCAGAGAAGCAATATAATTCCGCCAACTTCCAAACGAAGTAATATCTTGAGCATTATCAATTGCATGAGGTTCACAGATAAAACCTTTTTCAACCTTGCCATCTGCAAGCAGGATACTTCCCAGTCCCAGTGGTGCCGGAATCTCTGCCAGAAAAGAACCAACTTGTTCGATTGGCATAGCCCATACTTCCACATCAATCGCGGCCGAACTTGTCTCATCAAAGACCAATCCTGGCCGAAAAGGAGGACCACCTGCAAGTGCGTAGAAACGATACGATGCTTTGGTTTTCGTACTCGCGACCAGTGTCGAATTACGATCAGTGAGTTGATGATTAAGTGGCATCCCTGACAAATGTGCTCCACAGACGACAATATTCATGGATGTTGTTGAATTCATGACAGCCTCTCCTTTTCTAAATTGATTTCCATGTGAAATGTGTTGCTCCCATAGGGAGCGGTTTCATTATTTTCTTGCTGATTTTCAGTAAACATTCATCGTGAAATCTGTCGGCGAATAAGGTCACACCAAAGGGCAAGCCATCTTTTTTGAACCCTGCCGGAATTGCAATGGCACAGTAATCAAGAAGATTCATGAAATTGGTGTAATAACCGAGATTTGAGTTCAAACGAATGGGATCATTTATCACTTCATTGATCCTGTAGATCGCCGCAGCTGTTGGCATGAGTATAAAATCGACCTGTCCCAGTTGCTGATCAGCCAGACGTTTCAGTGCCTGTAATTGATAGTAGCTTTCAACTGCATCAATGGTTTTTAGAGTACTGGCGGGTTCAATAATATCCCGGGTTACGGGGAAAAGTGCCTCCGGATTCTTTTCTATAAAATTTCGAATAGCAACATATCTTTCAGCGACCCATGGACCTTCATAGAGTAATTTTGCAGCTTCAATAAAAGGTAAAAAATCGATCTCAATACATTCAACACCATTGTCTTTAAAATCTTCTATCGATTGATAATACAACTCTAAAAACTCAGGATCGCTAAATTCTGCAAGGTGAGCTTCCCCCAGAACACCAGCCCGGAAAGTTGTGTTTATCTTTGGAGCCCGTTTCTTGCGAGAATAAGGATCAGATTGGTCAAAGTTTACCACCAGTGAATTGATCAATTCAGCATCATCAGGATTCAGTGCAAATATGCTCACACAATCCAGTGATCGACAGGCAGGCACAACACCAGAATTACTGATCAAACCACGTGTTGGTTTAACTCCAACAAGGTTATTAAATGCTGCAGGAATTCTGCCTGAACCGGCCGTATCCGTTCCCAGCGAAAAACTCACCAATCCTCTGGCTACTGAGACGGCTGAACCAGAACTTGAACCGCCGGCAATATAATCAGGATCAAAACTGTTCGGTGTGATCCCGTAAGGACTACGTGTGCCGACCAAACCTGTGGCAAACTGATCAAGGTTTGTTTTGCCAATCGGGATAGCTCCGGCATCGATCAATCGTTGGACTGCATAAGCTGTTTTTTCTGGATGATAAGCATATTTTTCACACCCGGCCGTTGTTGGAACTCCAACGAGATCAATATTGTCTTTGATCGCAAAAGGTATTCCATAAAGGGGATATTGATCTGTTTTTTGATCAGGTAACTTCTCGATAAATTCAAGGAGTTTTTTTCTGGATAACACGGTGATCCAGATATTATAGTGATGCGTTTGTTCAATGGCATTGAGGACATAATCAAGCATTTCCTGCAAAGACAGTTCTTTATCTCTGTACTTGTTATGCAAACTTGTTATCGATAAATCGAGCTTCATTTTGAACCCATTCTTTTGTCAGGATTTAACTGTATCGATCACAGCAAGTTGTTGGCCACTGATCACCTGAGAACCTTCGGCACATAAAACCTCTGTAACCGTCCCACTTTTTGATGCCACCACCTGCATCTCCATCTTCATGGATTCTATGATGATCAGTGATTCTCCCTGAGAAATTTTTTCACCCTTTTCGACTAATATCTTCCAGACACTTCCAGCGACAGGGCTACTCACAGCCACCTCTGTATCACAAAGAATTGTTTCTTTTGATTCTGGAGCCTGATCATTGATCACTTCAAAATTAGCCTGCCCCGTTGCAATCCAGTTCTCTCTCTCGATATCAAACGCTTTTTGTTGTTGCTGTTTAAATTCATCAATTGACGATTTATTATTTTTTAAAAACTCATTGTACTCACGCAATTTAAAGACTTTATGATCTATCTTCAAAGGATAATTCCCACCTGGAAATTCTTCCCTGATTTTTGTTAATTGATCATGAGTAACGGGATAAAATTTAATTTGATCAAAAAAACGTAGTAACCAGGGTTTACCTTCCGTAAATTCGCGAGTCTGTTTGTATCGATTCCACATTTGCAGCGTTCGACCAACAAACTGATAACCTCCAGGTCCTTCCATGCCATAGACACACAAGTAGGCACCACCAATCCCGACCGCATTCTCCGGTGTCCAGGTTCTCGCTGGATTGTATTTTGTTGTCACCAGACGATGACGTGGATCAATGGGTGTGGCGACGGGAGCACCAAGATAGACATCGCCAAGACCAAGCACCATATAACTTGCATCGAAAACAATATTGATCACATCGTCAACGCTTTCAAGTCCGTTTATGCGACGAATGAATTCGATATTACTGGGATACCATGGAGCATTTTTACGCACCCCCTGGTGGTATTTTTCGATCGCCAGACGGGTTGCTTCATCATCCCAGGATAAGGGTAAATAGACTTCACGAATGGGCACTTCCAAATCGTCAATGTCGGCTAATTCCTTTTCAGCATCTGCCAGTAATTCGATTAAACAATAAAGAGAAATTTTCTGAGCATCAAAGTGGATCTGCAGCGAACGAATGCCGGGAGTCAGATCAATTATACCGGGGATTTGCTGGTTATGAATCCATTCCATTAAAGCATGAACTCGGAAACGTAAATTTAAATCCAGCACCATCGGTCCATATTCGATCAATAAATTATCGTCACCTGAAGGGCGATAAACCACCTTTACCTGATCCGGAACATCCAACGTTTTCAAAATGGCTGATTGCGGATTAACATTTTTAATCGATGGCTCTGGCGAATGGATCAATGAAGAAATATCCTCTTCCTGCTGATTTTCCAGTTTTTCAGCATCGTTCAGTGAAACGGGGACGAATCTTATTTTATCACCCGGGTGTAATTGCCCCATCTTCCATAGATCAGCCTTAATGATCGTAGCAGGACAAACAAACCCACCAAGACTTGGCCCATCTGGACCTAAGATGACAGGCATGTCCCCAGTAAAATCCACTGTCCCAATCGCATAAGCATTATCATGAATATTCGAAGGATGCAGACCAGCTTCACCACCATCAGAACGCGCCCATTCTGGTTTAGGGCCGATCAGGCGAATCCCTGTTCGGCTGGAATTGTAATGAACTTCCCAGTCTGAATTAAAGAAAGTTGTTATATCCTCATCTGTAAAAAAATCAGGTGCGCCATGCGGACCATAAATTGTTCTGATCTGCCATTCGTGTGTGTACCTGGGAATAAGCGATACAGGCATCGTTAGTTCATGATCATTCAGAGAACTCTCTTCAATATGCAACACATCACCCGGTCTTAAAGCTCGACCGCAATGCCCTCCGAAACGGCCCAGAGTAAAGGTCGATTTACTGCCAAGATAATCGGGCACTTTAAGTCCATCTCTGAAACACAGGTAACTGTGGACACCCGTATCACGTATTTTGCCAAACCTTAAAGTACTCCCCTTGGGAACTGAGATGATTTTCCAGAATGGAATCGATTTTCCATCCAGTTCGACATCCATTTCAGCACCTGATAAAACAATGACCGAGTTTGTATTGAATCTTAATGTTGGGCCGGTCAGTGTGATCTCCAGCCCTGCTGCTTCCTTCTGATTTCCGAGTATCCTGTTTCCAAGGCGAAATGCCAGACTATCAACGGGCCCTGATGGTGGCACACCAACATCCCAGTAACCTGTCCTGCCAGGATAGTCCTGAATAGTAGTCTGGGTTCCCGCTTCAATCACATCAACCGTGTTGGCCTTGTATGAAAAACTATTCAGATATCGTGTGTAATGCCGTCCTTTTTTGAAAACCTCATCGTCGATCACCTGTTGTAAATATTGCAGATTAGACTCAACACCAGAACAACGAACCTTTGTCAGTTGATTTGTGAGTTCCTGTATGGCCAGTTCACGATGAGCAGATTTGACAATTAACTTGGCGATCATCGGATCATAAAAAGGTGGGATTTCTATACCTGTTTCAACCCATGTTTCACAACGGATCCCTGCTGGCACAAAGAAATCTGTGAGCATGTCGCAGGAAGGTTGAAAATCCTTACCCGGATCTTCAGCATAGAGACGAACCTGAATCGCATGACCTTCTGGCTGATGTACATATTCATCCAGAAAGTGCGTCTCACCCGCAGCAAGTCGAACCATCCATTCAACCAGATCAATTCCGGTGACTTCTTCAGTGACACCATGTTCGACCTGCAACCGTGTATTAACTTCGAGAAAATAGAATTTTTCAGAGGCCGGATCGTAAATATACTCTACTGTCCCTGCTGACTGATAATGCACCGCGCTACAAAGCGTTTTTGCTGTCAACTGCATTTCTTCCCTGATCTGATCCGTGATCAGTGGCGCAGGTGTTTCTTCGACAACTTTCTGATTTCGCCGTTGTAGTGAACAATCACGTTCACCCAGAGTAACCACCTTGCCGTTACCATCTCCGAAGACCTGCACTTCAATGTGGCGCGCATGTTCGATATATTTTTCCAGAAAAATACCGCTATTACCGAAATTGTTTTCGCTCAGTCGCTGAACTGAATCAAAGGCATTGCGAAGCTCTTTTTCATTAAAACAAAGTTGCATTCCTATCCCACCACCGCCTGCGGTACTTTTCAGCATAACCGGGTATGTGATCTGTTCTGCCTCGTGGATGGCCTGTTCCAGATCCTCAAGAAGCCCGGTTCCCGGTAAAAGTGGAATATGATTTTCATAGGCTATTTTTCGTGCTATATGCTTCAACCCAAAACCTGTCATGTGCTCAGGGCGAGGGCCTATAAAAACGATATTATTCTGATCACAAAGTTGGGCAAACTCAGGGGTTTCACTAAGAAAACCATAACCGGGATGAATAGCCTGAGCACCGGTTTTCTTTGCCTGATCAATGATCAGTTTCTGATTCAGATAAGTCTCGGCTGGAATAGCATCACCAAGACAGATGGCTTCATCTGCCTGACTCACGTGTAAAGACTGGGCATCTGCTTTGGTATAAACAGCAACGGAAATAATGCCAAGTTTTTTTAAGGTACGAATAATTCGACAGGCAATTGCACCACGATTTGCAACTAAAACTTTTTCAAACATAAAGTTTTGCTTTGTAGTTATTTCGGGTCGTCCCGTCTTAATTTACAATGAACAGGGTCGTCCCTATTCACCTGAGAAGCTCTGAATTATTATGAATTCCCATAGACTTAACTAGAATCCCAGATCAGCATTTCTACTGGTGTGGGATTGTAAGCATTGCAAGGGTTATTCAATTGCGGGCAATTAGACACCAATACAATCACATCCATTTCGGCACGCATTTCAACATATTTACCCGGTTCTGAAACTCCATCTTCAAAAGTTAATTTTCCTTCAGGTGTGACGGGAACATTCATAAAGAAATTAATGTTGCTGGTCAGATCGCGTTTGGTCAAACCCTGCCCCCATTCAGAGATAGCCAACAAAAAACTATCCCGACAGGCATGCATATACTTTTTTTCAATGGCGTAACGTACTGTGTTACTTTCCGTCGAGCAGGCACCGCCCAGTGTATCGTGACGACCGCATGTGTCTGCAACGATAGTCAACATAATATTATCTTCTGTTGATAATATTTTTGTGCCTGTCGTGAGGTAAATATTTCCCTGTTCGCGAATGGTATCTACTGGACTATAACGTTCTTCAAA
The DNA here is from genome assembly GCA_026984275.1 of Gammaproteobacteria bacterium. Classification (GTDB taxonomy): domain Bacteria; phylum Pseudomonadota; class Gammaproteobacteria; order CAJXQU01; family CAJXQU01; genus CAJXQU01. The sequence continues at coordinate 2,632 of JALSSM010000204.1, read as the reverse complement.
ATTGCTGGCACTAAAAAACATGGTGTCAGCGGCCTGGTTTCCCTCCAGATCGAGAATACGAAGAACCTGGCCGGTTTTGAGTTCTTTCATCCACGGATCACCCGCCAGAACCTTTTCAGAAAAGATCGCTTCTTCAACTTTCAGTTTACTTTCTGTCAGAACTTGTGCTGGCATTTCTATTCTCCTGATCCTGTTTGGTGACACTGGCAGGTATAGGCTTCGGTATTGATCAACCCTCGTAAGTTTTCTTCGCGGGAAGTGATACATGGATCACTCTCTGTTGCAGGACCGGACTCATAGATCTCCAGTTTGACTGGCTTTGGTGAATATTCACTGGCAGGATCCATAGGGTGCTGGCAAGTATTCAAAACGACCAGACTATCCATTTCCGCACGTAGATCGATAAAATCCCCTGCTACTGAATTGTTCGTATGAAATTGCATATTCCCCTCATCATCAACTGTCACTTTGCTGAACAAATTCAAATTTGGAACCAGATCCTTTTTTTCAAGTTCCCATTTAGCAAGCTCAATCAAGAACAGGTCGCGTCCATTTCGATAGAAATCATTTCGTAAGTCCTGATAACTGCCCTGCCCATATTTCTGTTCTACGATCCTTGCATTACTACAGCCACAAATAGTGTCATGCCAGCCACAGGTGTCCTCTGTAATGGAAAACAGAATCCGCCCCATGTCGGAATAACAAACAAATCCTTTAGTCAAAAAGGCGATATGTTGTGCCTTCAAGGTATCCGGCATATTGTAGCGTTCACTTTTTTCATCATTGTTATAAAACAAAGCTGAAACATTAGCGTTGCCTTCTCTATCCGTGATTCGCAAGGTATAACCTCGACGAATGACAAACGACCAGGCACGACCGCCATATAATTGTTCTTCATAAATAATTTTTTCGGGGACTGCTAAGGTCATAATCTTTCTCTCTAATCAGTTCCAGTTGTACTTTTAATCTTGTTCAATATTTTTTCATCGGTCATACCAAGAGGAATGTCGTAGGTAATTGACGCACCATAACGATCCGGTGATTGTGGATCATGTCGTACCTTGTCAAAGACCAGCAACCGGGTTCCCAGAGAGAAGCCTTCCTTCAGATCATGCGTGACCATGAAAACCGTTGTTCCAGTCTGATCCCACAAAGATAGAATCAACTCATGCATATCTGCACGGATCCCGGGATCAAGTGCACCAAAAGGTTCATCGAGTAATAAAATCTTTGGCTTTTTGATCAGTGACTGAGCGATCGCCAGACGTTGCTGCATTCCTCCCGACAAGGCACTGGGTAATTTATTCCTGGCATCTGAAAGACCAACCGCAGCTATCATTTCTTTTGCTTCATTTACGGCAATACGCTTTGCTTTGCCAAACAAAAAACCGGTAAATTTTGACTGCGTAAACTCCAATCCAAGAATAACGTTCTGAAGGACTGTTAAATGTGGAAAGACTGAATAACGTTGGAACACGATTCCACGATCATGTGTTGGTTCCTCAGGTAAAGGGGAATCCTCCAGTAGAATATTCCCACGACTGGGAATTTCTTCTCCCAGCAACATGCGTAAAAATGTCGTTTTACCACAACCAGAAGCGCCCACGATCGTACAAAATTCACCCTCTTTTACATCAAGGTTTAACCTTTCGAGCACGACCGCATCGCCATACTCCTTCCAGACCTTACTGACGTTGATAATATTGTCAGCCATTACGAACCTGAGGTCTCTTTTTCAAACCAGGGAAAAGCAAAACGGCTTAGTGCTCTTAGTCCATAGTCCATAAGGAATGCAAGAAAAGTAATCCATGCCACATAAGGCAAGATCACATCCATCGCCAGATAACGGCGAACCAGGAATATTCGATAACCCAATCCATCCGTCGCAGCAATCGCTTCGGCCGCGATCAGGAACAACCAGGCGGCTCCAAGAGACAATCGGAGTGCATCGATCAGTCTCGGCAAGATTTGTGGAAGAATAATACGGATCATGATCTGCCAGGTTGAGGCCCCCAACGTTTGTGCCTTGATCAATTGTTCTTTTGGTATTTCCTGAACCCGCTGTTGTAATTCGCGCATCACAAAGGGGGCGATCCCAAACACAATCAATACCACTTTGGATAATTCACCGAGTCCAAACACAATAAACAAAATCGGTAATATGGCCAGAGGAGGAATCATCGACAGGACAGAAATAAAGGGTGACAGATTTGCTCTGATCACCGGAATCAACCCATTCAGGATTCCAAAGAACAATCCGATCAGCGCACTGATCCCTATTCCCATTCCAAGACGTTGCAGGCTTGCTTTTGTATCAGTCCAGAGCAAAATCTTACCGGTTCGGCGATCTTCCTTGATCGCCATGCGCTCAATTGCTTCTCCAAAACTACCGAATGAAGGTAACAATTTATCGTTTGGGTTGACTACCAATCTGGCATTCGAAGCAAACAAATAGATGACTAACACCAGAATAAATGGCAGTAGACCCAGGATAATTCGCCAGCCTTTACCGGGCTGAATATTGACTAAGCGTTTCAATCAATCACTCCAATCTAATTGTTGATTAAAGCTTACCTTCCGCTGCCATCGTCATATAGCTGGAATCAAAACGTAATTTGAGATTATTTTGATC
>JALSSM010000203.1 GCA_026984275.1 Gammaproteobacteria bacterium | reverse complement strand
AAGCTGTCACTGATACGAATGTTATTCCCCGATACGTGGCCTATCCTGTTTGAAATCTTATCTTCAGTTGCAATAATTGTTATAGTGCCATTGTCCATGCAATGTGCAGGATATTTACATAAGGTACAAGTGACTCTGTGGAACCGGGGAACAGAGCGGAAGGACCGCTGTACTCACCTCTAAAATAATGTTCAAAGCCAACATGTAGCTGGTTACCACGTTTAGTTTTCCAGCTGAGTCCCAAACTGGCATTATGAATTGGGTTGGGTGTTAACATGCTAAAACTGGTGGCATTAATATCATTATCGTTGGGTCTTTGTCCGTAGGCATAACCTGCTCTTAAGGTTAGTCTTGGTGATGCATGATAGGTAAGACCCAACCGATAATTGGTTTGGTTACGCTGCCATCCGAAACCGCTACCATCAGCACTGCCAATGAGAGGTGAACCAGGTGTTAATGAATTCAGCAGACTATTGCCCAATGACTTCACTTCACTAAATTCTATACGCTGTACATCTAAAGCGATCATCCATTCTTTATTGGGTTTTATAGCTACACCAATACTGTAATTTTCTGGTATATCAAAACTCCCTTCTGCAAATAAACCTTTATATTTATCAAATTCCTGCATGTATATTTTAGACGAATAGGCAACGCCTAAGGAAAGCCAGGGTGAAACTTCACCATACCAACCAACACGAACACCGGCTCCCAGAGCAATATCATGTCCATTATTAGTGAATTTTGTGGGAAATTGAGATAGTGGCGCAAATGCGTGCAAGCCATAAGCCTCAAATCTTTGTAGTGCAAATAAAGGTGCAACACCAATACTGTGGCCTGGTGTAAATTCCCAGGCAATTGTTGGCGCAACGATCAGTTGCATTAAATCGAATCCTGCTTCATCGCAGCCTAAAAAGAAATTCCCGGGTTTGGTTCCACAAGCACCAGGATTACCGTTGGTGCCGGGAATGTCGGTTGTTGTAGTGTATTCACTGTTCAAGCCACCATTGGCATAAGCGGAAATACCTATAGTGTATTTATCATTTATCTGTCTGGAATAAGCAAATTCAGGGATCAGAAACAAGGAATTTTTACTTTTCGATGAAAAGTTATAGATTGCACTCGATCCAGTCGCACCAGTACGAGTGACTCTTCTGTGCGGATTAAAAAACTCGATGCCGGCCTCGAACTGGTTACCAACAGTTGTTAATTTTGCAGGGTTTGATGCGCCTGCATAGACATCACCGGCAACCGCGGTTACAGCACCGGATGTTTGCTTAGATATATGTCCATATCCCAGGGAAAAATAGCCACCCGCTGCTTTTACATTGGTAGATAATGCTATTAAGCAGGAAAAGACAAAGCCTAAAGTTTTCATACCCACTCACTCCCAAAGGTAGTGTTTTTATTGACAGCTTATTTTGACCTCATTCAGAAACACAAGGGAAAATAAAATGAACGGTAAATTATTTTATTTCTAATAGAAAAGTGCAGGAAATGTTATTGCTCAGGTCGCATTCCCAAGCCGATCCCCCCATCTGAATTAATCAAGCTTCCCGTGATGTAGCCACCATTCTGATCAGAGGCAAGCAATAAATAAATACCGGCATGATCTTCAGGCCTGGAAGTAAAACCAAGTGGTGTCATACTACCGATCATCTGGTCAACGCCCGGGATCTCGTCAAGTTTTGAATCAGCCTGACCAGCAGCAGAACTACCGCCAAGTTTTGTCAGCGTACCACCCGGTGCCACCCCATTAACTCGTATATCAGGAGCGACTTCGTAGGCCAGTTGTTTTATCAGGCCAGCAACAGCATGCTTTGAAGCAACATAAACCGGACCACCACCACCGGTATAAAAGCTGGAACTTGAAGCAGTGAAAATAATATTACCTTTGGTTTTTCTCAGCTCAGGTAATGCAGCTTTCGCTCCGAGTATATAACCTTTGACATTAACCGCAAAAATTTCATCACAGATACCTTCTATGTTATCTTCTTCCTGACCTTCCAGAGGAACCATGTAATCCCAGATACCGGCATTGCCAATGAATGAATCTAACTGTCCGAATGCATCAACTGTTTTCGCTACAGCGGCTTTGTTGTCAGCTAATGAGCGAACATCACCTGTGAGACCAATAACTTTGCCATTAAATTTAGTTTCAAGGGCGTCAATATTTTCCTGTGATCGATCCATCACACAGACCTTTGCACCCTCATTAACAAATCGTTCGACGACCGCTAAGCCAATACCTGAACCACCACCAGTGATCAATACAACTTTATCATCCATCCAGTTCATGTTTATGTCTCCTGTAGACTATTAAAAAAAGAAA
>JALSSM010000202.1 GCA_026984275.1 Gammaproteobacteria bacterium | reverse complement strand
GGGCTGGCCGGATAAGGGGCGTTCATTAAGCAGCGCAGAGCACCAGACGCTTGAGTCATGGCGATCAGTGCGTGAACAATGTGTTGCGCTGGAAACAGTGACCCGTGAGATGACCTATTCCACAGCACTCCAACATTTGCGAAAAATTGCCACGGATCAGATCTTTCAGCCAGAGACTGAAAAAAATCTGCCAATTGAAATCATGGGGCTACTGGAATCGACAGGCTTACGGTTTGATCATCTGTTGGTACTGGGGATGACCGACGATCAATGGCCAGCGAAACCTTCTCCCAATCCTTTCCTGCCGTTAAAAATTCAGCATGAAAAAAAGATGTTGCATGCGACGGCCGAAGTAGAACTGGCTTTTGCACGATCGATAACCGAACGATTAAAACAATCAGCACCAGATATCATTTTCACCTGTCCCAAACAGGCAGCTGATCAGGCATTACGCCCCAGTCCTTTGATCAAATCGTTACCTGAGATAAAAGAAGCTGATATCGAAATCAGCAAGTTGCCCGATTATCGCAAGCAAATGCGATCATCGGTCACGCTGGAACAGCTTGCCGACAACCAGACCAGACCATTGCCAGAGAATATCATTTGGAAAGGAGGCACGGGTATTTTCAAGGATCAGGCTGCCTGTCCGTTTCGCGCCTTTGTTCGCCATCGTCTGAAAGCGCAGCCATTGGGTGTGGCCGAATCAGGATTAAACCCGGCTGAAAGAGGATCGCTGGTGCATGATGCACTGGAGATTCTCTGGGGGAAACTGGAGACACAGGACAAGCTGATCAAGTTATCCACTGAGTCACTCAAAAAAGAAATCCGTCATGCGGTGGAAACAGCGTTCAAAGAATTCCATTCAGGTAAATCTGTCGTTCAGGAAGAACAATTTCAAAAACTGGAGATTGATCGACTGGAACGATTATTGGCGGAATGGTTAGCCGTGGAAAAAAGACGGGAGCCGTTCACCGTCGTCGCACGCGAACAGGCGATGAAGTTGACCATGGGAGGCATTAGCGTCAATGCACGAGTCGATCGTATTGATCAACTGCAAGCTGGCGAACTGGCGTTGATCGATTATAAAACCGGTGAAGTAGCAACAAAAAGCTGGGAAGGTGAGCGTCCCGATGAACCGCAGTTGCCATTGTATGCCGTCGGGATGGAAGAAACACCGGAAGCGGTGTTGTTCGCAAAAGTAAAAAAAGGCGATCCGAAATATGTGGGTCTGTCGTCAGTGGAAGGTATCGTCAAAAAAGTTCATCAAGACTGGGATCAGCAGATCACGGCGTGGCGGGAAACACTTGAAAATCTGGCCGGACAATTTGTCCGTGGTGAAGCATGGGTTGATCCAAAAGACAATACCACCTGCCAGTATTGCACCTACCAGAGCTTATGCCGAATTGATGAAATAGCTGGCCAGATTGAAATGGAGCAGAGTGATGACGATCGCGGCTGATCAATCAATTCGGGATCAGGCGCTGGATCCAGCGCAGTCATTCATCGTACAGGCGCCTGCCGGTTCCGGGAAAACCGAGCTGCTTATGCAACGGTATCTCGCCTTGCTGGCGACGGTCGAACACCCGGAAGAAATTATCGCCATCACCTTCACACGCAAGGCGACAGCAGAAATGCGCGGACGCATTCTGGCATCGCTTGAAAAAGCGGCGGAGTCGGAAGAACCCGATCAGGCGCATGAAAAGAAAACCTGGAAGTTGGCCAGAGCCGTTCTGATCAGAAATGAAGAACAGAAATGGAATTTGCAACAAAATCCGAATCGTCTGCGGATCCAGACCATTGACGCCCTGTGTGCCAGTCTGGCTCGACAAATGCCGGTTTTGTCCCGCGCCGGGGTCAATCCACAAACCCTGGAAAACGCCGATGAATTGTATCGACAAGCGGCTCGTGCCACCTTGCAGGAACTACCCCGTTCGACCGATGTTGCATTTTTGCTGGCCCACCTGGACAACAACTGGCAAAAACTTGAAGCGATGATCACCCGTTTGCTGGCCAAACGTGATCACTGGTTACGGCACTTGCCGGCCACGGGAGATCTGCAACAGGAACGTCAGCAACTGGAAGCCAGTCTGTGTGCGATCATCAATGAGAGGCTGGAGCAGGTAGCAAAAAAAATCCCGAAATCATTGAACGAAGAATGGAGCAGACTGGCGAACTACGCTGCCGCAAATTTACAAAAAGAAGGAAAAGAAAACCCTCTTCTGGCTTGTGTCGGGATACAGCAAATGCCTGATCCTGATTTTGAAAGTCTTCATCTCTGGGAAGGTCTGATCGAACTGGTTTTGACCAGGGAAGATAAGTGGAGAGCAAAGTTTGACAAAAATCTTGGTTTTCCTCCAGAGAGTAGTACTAAAGATCCCGAACAAAAGCTGAGATTGAAGGAGAAAAAAGCAGACGTTAAGAATTTGATTGAGTCATTATTGGAAATCCCCGATCTACTCGAAGACTTGCAAGCGATTCGATTACTGCCAAAACCTTCCTACAGCGATGATCAGTGGGAGGTGTTACAGGCCTTATTCGTGGTGCTGAAACTGGCTGTTGCCCAGTTACAGATCGTTTTTCGTGAACAGGGCAAAGTTGATTTTACCGAAGTCAGTATTGCAGCGGTTTATGCGCTGGGTCATGCCGAGCAGCCAACGGATCTGGCGTTGACGCTGGATTATAAAATAAAACATTTACTGGTCGATGAATTTCAGGATACGTCAGTGAGCCAGTATTCATTACTGGAAAGAATCACCGCAGGCTGGGAGCCGAATGATGGACGTACGTTGTTTCTTGTCGGTGATCCGATGCAATCCATCTACCGTTTCAGGGAAGCCGACGTGGGTTTGTTTATTAATGTCCAGCATCAACAGGCTCTGGGCGATGTGCAGTTAAGGCCGCTGCAATTATCTGTCAATTTCAGATCAGAACGAGCGGTTGTG
>JALSSM010000201.1 GCA_026984275.1 Gammaproteobacteria bacterium | reverse complement strand
GTTTCCAGTTCAATCAACCGTTTTCTTATGCAGTTTCTGCCAGAAGTTCAAAGGCGATCTTTATTGTTTTTTCAGCTACCCGGCTAAGCGGTAGAACCTCATCTGCGGCTCCAAGTTTTACGGCTTCACCCGGCATTCCCCAGACAACACTGGTTTTTTCATCTTGTGCGAATGTTGGTGAGCCCGCTTCCTGCATTTCTTTTAGTCCCTGTGCTCCATCATTTCCCATACCCGTCAGGATCACACCGATGGCATTGGCTCCAATATTTTGGGCAACAGATCGAAACATCACATCAACAGAGGGCTTATGCCGGTTAACAGGTGGGCCATCATTTAGGCGACAAATAAAACGTGCTCCACTGCGTTCCACAATAAGATGTTGACTGCCGGGTGCTACATACGCATGACCACGTAAGATCTGTTCACCATCTGTTGCCTCTTTCACCGTCATGGCACACATTGCATCCAGCCTTTTGGCAAATGGTCCACTGAAGGCCTCCGGGATATGTTGTGTTATTACCGTCCCCGGTGCATCAGCAGGAAAATCCACCAATACCTTTTTAATCGCTTCTGTACCACCTGTCGAAGCACCAATGGCGATCAGCTTATCGGTCGTTTTAAATGGTCTTCTGCCCGATCCTTTGCTTAGAACGGCATCAGCCGAATTTGTAGGATTAACAGATGGAAGATTATCTAATGATGGTTTTGTTCGTGAAGGATCATAAGCCTGTACTCTGGCTATTGATGCCGTTTTTACTTTACTGATCAACTCATCAGAATAGCTTTCTATCGTATTTGAGAAATCAGTCTTAGGTTTGGTAATAAAATCAACGGCACCCAGTTCCATAGCTTCGAATGTGACATCTGCACCTTGTTCGGTCAGTGTAGAAACCATCACCACAGGCATAGGCCGCAACCGCATCAGGTTACGCAAAAATGTCACACCATCCATCTCAGGCATTTCTACATCAAGCGTTAAGACATCTGGTTTAAGTGATTTGATTTTATTTCGTGCGATATTTGGATTGGCGGCTGTACCAACAACGTCAATGCCTGGATCGGAATCCAGAATTTGTGTCAGCATATTTCTGACTAATGCGGAATCATCAATAATTAAAACTTTAATCGTACTCATTAATCACTCTCTCTAAAAAAGCTCGATTTCACCTGCCACCGGCTTATCTTCGATCTGATGCTGATATTCCTCTTCACGTTTGAGGATGGTTTCATTATGTAATGTTCGTAATTTCTTAACTCTCACTTTACCCGTCATAGGGTCATACTGAACTTTGCGTGGATAAATACCACCGACATCTTCACCCGCAAGCTCAAGGCTTTCTGTTTGAAGATATTCTTTAACAAATGAAATATTGCGAGCACCCACATCAGACATGTTCTTCAGGATCTGGCCACCACCGACTAACTTGACTTCAAGATGCTTGCGACTGGCTCCCTGTTTCAGGATTTCATTAATCATATGCTCCATCGCATAGTTACCATAACGAGTCGCCTCACTGATATTTCCATCCATCCAGCCATCATGTCCGTCTTCACGGCTCATGGGTAACATGAAGTGGTTCATACCACCGATTCCGAATACCTTGCAACGAATACAGGCAGAAATACATGAACCAAGTACCGTCGTGATCACTTCATCCTGCATCGTGACATAATATTCACCCGGCAGTATTTTGGCTGTTACTTTTTTTGTGTGTTTATCGACGTAGCGGTTGATAGACTCAAAACCTGGCAAAGCCGGTTGAATGTTTGTAATTATTTTTTTTGCAGCAAATGACATTTTGATTTATTACTTTAAGCACACTTTTTATAAATAGTCTGACCCAAAAGCTCAAAATCATCTGATATTTTGAACAGGGTTTCTGAGTGACCAATAAACATCTGGCCGTGATCAGCCAGAACATTGGCAAATTTTTCAAACAGGATTTTTTGAGTTGGTTTATCAAAATAGATAACCACATTACGACAAAACAATACATCAAAAGGACCTTTTATCGGCCATTCTTTTAACAGGTTTAGCTGTTTGAAAGAGATCAGAGACTGCAACTCTGGAGCCACTCGAACAAAACCCTCCTGTTTGCCTTTACCCCGTTTAAACCATTGTTTAACGGTTTTATCTGAAAGACCTTCGATCCTGTCTGACCTGTAAATTCCCGCCTTCGCTTTTGAAAGAACTTCCGAATCAATATCCGTGGCCAGAATTTTTACATCCCATTTATGAATATCAGGAATAGATTCCATCAATGTCATTGCAATGGAATAAGGTTCTTCACCAGTAGAACATCCAGCAGACCAGACACGAATTTTTTTACTGCCTTCATTTTTCTCCAATAATCTTGGAATGACTGTTGATTTCAGATAGTCAAAATGATGAGATTCTCTAAAAAATGAGGTCAGGTTTGTGGTCACAACATTAATGAATTGCTCCAGCTCTTCATTATCTCCATTTGCTATGAGTTGATAATAATCATCGAAATTATTCAGATTTAGTTTTCTCAACCGTCTTGTCAAACGACCATAGATCAGTTCTTCTTTTTCATCTGAGATAACAATACTGGTATGTTCCATTATAAGATCCTGGAACGCTTTAAATTGTTTCGCAGTAAATTCGTATTCTCGTTGTTGACTCATTACTTTCTCTTCCATGATTTAAAACAATTCAATTTCACCATTATCCTGTTCAAGTTTATTCATTCTGAACTTTTCTAATACTTCCAGTACCGATGCACCATTTAAAATCATATCGAACATTTCATGTTCTTCCTGCATTGTGTAACGTTGTCGTATTTCATTTTGTAAAGCTTCCCATTCCTGGGGGTTATATAATTTTGATTGATCACCAATCAACCCACCCAGGGAATTTAGACTTTCGTTAACATGTGACAAGTTCTGACTAAAACGATCGTAAAATTGAAAGGCTACAATTGCAT
>JALSSM010000200.1 GCA_026984275.1 Gammaproteobacteria bacterium | reverse complement strand
CTGTTGTGTCACGATGCCCGCTTCTTCGGTCGCCAGTTCTGACACCGCCGCAATCTCGGGCACACTGGCCTGTAAAGTACTCCCCATTCCTTCTGAAGAGATCAGACCAACCTTAAACTCACTAAACTCAACATCAGGAAAATCAGGTCTTCGTGACGAAAACCACAGTACCAGCGCAGAGTGCAATAACAGGGAAAACAGAATGACGAATATCCATTGCCGGGGATCACTGGGAAAGTGAGTAACACGATGATGGATAATAGCCTGAGACACCGTCAATTCCTTTTTTCTGTCAGTAACACCAGGTTTTCCACTCCTCCGATGCGCAGGCTTTCCATTAATGCGATCAACTCCATCGCATCAACCTGAGCATCGGCTCTAATCTTGATGATCTGATCAGGGTGATCACGCTTCTGCTCACGGGCATATTTCATCAGAGCAGCTCGATCCATTTCTGTGCCCGCCAGTTGTACTTTGCCATCCTCTGTCAGCACCAGTAAGCTTTCTCGCTGACCGGCCGGATCTTCGCTGGAAGAAACGGGAGGATTAACATCATAACCATCAGTTCCATCGACCCGTGACATCATCATGACGAAAATCAATAACAAAAAAACGACATTGATCAGGGGTAAAATTGGATCAAATAAGGGTTGTTTCTTTTCGGGCCTGGGGAATTTCATGATCGATCGGGCTTAAGCTCCCATTTTCTCCCGGTTAATTGGGGGAGGCACGAAATACAGCCAATCATGGTTCTATTGGAAAATTTCGCAACGAAAAGCCGGAGGATTTTAACTTTTTCATACTTGTTCATGGATTGATCAGAAGCTCCTTAGTCAACGAGTCAGTGAAACATTTCGTCCACCCGCCTCTTTAACCGCATCCAGTACAGAGACAACGGGTTGCAGAGGAACGCCTTTCGCCGGTCTGACAAGAATTTTCTGATCCGGTTTTCTGGCCAGAAACTGACCTAGCTGACTGGGCAGTTCATCGATCAATACCGGTTGACCATTCATATCAAGTGCACCATTGGCTCCCAGCCTGATCAACACAGCGCCACCAGACGAACCGGCAACCATCCCCTGTGTGGCTGGTGTGGTTAATTTAATTGTATGCCAATCAAGGAAACTGGAAGCGAGTAAAAAAAACAGGAGCAAAATAAACACCACATCGATTAAGGGCGTCAGCCCAATCAATGCCCGGCGTCGGGTATGGACTGCTGATGCGGGTTCAAATTGCATAAAAAATCACTCTTCCTGATCAGGATTATCCGGTAATGAACTCATCTGGATCGTAAAGATTCGTGTGGCTGCATCTTCCATCGTATGACGGGCTTTATCCACTTTACTTTCAAACCAGTTCAACGCGATCACCACCGGAATAGCAATGGCCAAGCCCACTGCGGTTGTCAGTAACGCTTCCCAGACACCGCCAGAAAGAATTGAAGGACTGACCTGGGTTCCGGCAGCCTCCATCTGTTGAAAAGCACTGATCATTCCCATCACCGTTCCCAGCAACCCCAGCAAAGGGCTGATCGTGGCAATCACTTCTAATGGTCGTAGAAGTGTCCGCATCTCCTCGACCTGCTCAACACCTTCACGCGCCACTTCTTCTCTGATCGTATCCTCATCCACACGCCGCTCAGCAATGCCTCTGATAGCAATCTCCAGAACCCGTGCAGCAGGATGAGAGGTTCGATAAAGCTCAACCATGCCAGCATTGACCTGACCTGCTCGCCAGTAATCCAGTACATGCTGGACAAAGCTGTTGTTGTTCAAATCCAGTTTTCTGAAGTGCCAGTATTTCATCAGAATAATAGCCAGTGCGATCACAGATAAAATCAGCAGGATAATCAGTACCGGGCCACCCGCTCCGAGTAAAAAAGAAGCACGTTCAAATGTAGCATTCATAACTCAATCCTGCGGTTATTTAACAAAAGAGACATGACCTTTTGAGGATGCCTCGATTAAATTGACACAATCATTACGTTCACTCCCATCCTGGCAACTCAGCACATCATTGATCAATATCAGACTGATCCCCTGACAACTCAATCCTTCAATATCAAACAGTTTAACGCTGGTTTTATTCGGTCGTAATGGTGAAGCATCAACGGCCAGCCTGCGACTGATTACACCATCGGATCCAAACATGACCAGATCCAGTTTGAACTCACTGAATTTTGAATCGGTATGATTTTTAAAGACCAGATAAGCACGACAATTATCGTCTTTGTCTTCCAGTTTATTGAGCTCTATTTCGATATTCCCCTGTGCGAGAACCGCAGTAGAATTAAACAGTAATAAGATTAACATCATCATGAATTTCTTCATGTAAAACCCCCTTTTTAGTCCAGTTCCATGGACTTTGGTAAGTATTAGAATAGATAACATACCAAAGATCGAGCCAGATCGAAAACCATGATGAAATCATACTCAAAAGCCGTTGATCTTATCGGCCATAAGAATACTATAAAGGAGCCTCTGATTAATTCTGGACAAATCTTGTGAAGAGGAAAAATTATCCAGATTGAGGCTCGAATTACAGCTAATAGTGGTTCTATTAGCAAAATTCGTAACGAAAAGCTGGGTAATTTTAACCTTCAGTAGTTTGTTCATGAATTAATCAGAGGCTCCTTAATCTCTCCCATGCAAACAAACACTCACTGGCCTCGTGCGATCATTCTGGCGGATATGAATGCCTTTTTTGCTTCCGTCGAACAGCAGGATAAACCTGAGCTGCGATCACGTCCGGTGGCCATTACCAATGGCATTGATGGCACCTGTATTATCACCTGCTCCTATGAAGCACGTGCACATGGGATCTATACCGGTATGCGTTTAAAAGAAGCACGCCGTTTATGCCCGCAACTGATCCGTTGCCCTTCCCGCCCTGATCGTTATGCTCAGGTTTCTACGATGATCATGAATGCACTGGCAGAAAATATTTCACCCAATA
>JALSSM010000199.1 GCA_026984275.1 Gammaproteobacteria bacterium | reverse complement strand
TGCGATCAAGCTCATGGTTAACGTTGAATCAGCAGGAAATAAAAGTACTCCCGCAATACCCCAACCGAGTCCATCAAGCAGAGTCAGGAAGATTAAAACACCGCTCCAGAAACCCGTTAACGACTTCTCATTTGTTTCTGATACAAAAGTAAACCGGCATAGCCAGCGTGCAGCAGATATAGCGATCATACCACCCTGCCAGGTAAAGATGAGATAAGGATCTACATGGTTCCAGATGAGGAGTGGAGAAAAAAGAATAAGTCCAAAAAATAGCAAAGAGAGCAGTAGATCATTCTGGATGAAACTTGTTGTTTTAAAAACAAGTTCATCATCTACAAAGTCAATTTCAGGATTATCTCTATTTGAGTAAATCGCGTCCCCGGTCATGTTTTTACTCCGCTAAAATTCTTTTAATGAATGGAATTTGTGCCATGAACAATAAATGTAGAGCCCGTTATTTTTTCCAGCGTTTTTTTCGCATTCTGGCTACCTGTGCCTGCCCAGAGCTCATGTGCCTGAATGGGTTCCAGACAGCTATATCCATCATCGATCTCCCGCAAGCTTTGTAAGATATCCATCAACTTTACAAAGTCACGGCTCATATAGGCATAAACATTATCGAATTGACCCGCTGCAAGTTCGGCATATGTGCCCTGACCTAATTCAACGAAATAATTGATGGAAACCTGTTTTTGTCCGGCATAGTCTGGAAACAAACCAGCAAATAGCAGGCATTGATCAGCCACATCTTGCATATTGCCATACCGGATCGTTCCAGAATCAAGAAAATCGTCCAGCAAATCCATAGAGCTATTATGCTCTGGAGCACCTTGTCCCATGTTGCCCATGAATCGCATCAGCGTTGTGACTAAATATCCTTCCGTTTCCGTTCCAAGTGTATGCCCTGCCGCAGCTTGTGCTTCACCTATCAGTGCATGCCATAAGGCAGTATCAGGTGTATGTAACATAACGTGACCCATAATTATCTTCCTTGAAGTAATTAAAAATGTTTGTGTGTACTGGTATTGAGCGGCGGAATGGAAGGAAGCTTTAATATTTTAAGTGGTGAATTAAATACACAAGTAATCATTGAAAGGCTATAATTCACGCCGTTTTTGTCTTTAATTCGAGAATAGATGTCACAACAGATTGATACATTCCAGGGTCTGATCAGAGAACTTCAGGATTACTGGGCTCTGCAGGGTTGTGTAATAGAACAAAATTACGATATGGAAATGGGGGCAGGAACCTTTCATCCCTCCACTTTTCTCCGTGCGATCGGACCTGAACCCTGGCGTTCGGCCTATGTGCAGACATCGCGACGTCCAACGGATGGTCGTTATGGTGAAAACCCAAACAGATTGCAGCGGTTTTCACAGTTTCAGGTTTTGCTCAAACCGTCACCCCCGGATATTCAGGAGATTTATCTCGGATCACTCAAACATCTGGGTATTGATCCACTGGAACACGACATTCGTTTTGTGGAAGACAATTGGGAATCTCCAACATTAGGTGCTTGGGGTTTGGGTTGGGAAGTCTGGTTGAATGGCATGGAAGTTAGCCAGTTTACTTATTTTCAACAGGTTGGTGGACTGGATTGTCGCCCGGTGTCTGGTGAGATCACCTATGGGCTGGAACGGATCGCCATGTATTTACAGGATGTTGACAGTATTTACGATCTGGTCTGGACGAGAACGCCAGAAGGTGAAGTGACTTATGGACAGATCTTTCACCAGAACGAAGTTGAAATGTCGGCCTATAATTTTGAGTATGCCGACACAGAATCCCTGTTCAACTGGTTTGATGTTTGCGAAAAGGAAAGCCAGAAATTGATCGAACATGACTTACCCTTGCCGGCTTACGAACAGGTTATGAAAGCCTCACATAGTTTTAACCTGCTGGATGCCCGACATGCCATTTCAGTCACCGAAAGACAACGATATATTTTACGGATCAGAACATTAGCACGAGCCGTGGCATCAGCTTATTTTGAAAAGCGAGAGGCGCTTGGATTCCCTCTTCTGGAGAAGGCGGATCAGGCATGATTAAAAAAACACTATTAGTTGAGATCGGAACGGAAGAACTACCACCCAGGTCGCTAAAAAAACTGAGTGAAGCCTTCGGCCAGGAAGTTAAAGTCGGACTCGAAGAACAGGAGCTGAATTTCACCGATCTAAAGACTTTTGCTACGCCAAGGCGTCTGGCTATTCTGGTTTCCGGACTGGATTCCCAACAGGAAGATAAGGAAGTCGAACGACGTGGTCCGGCCTTGAAAGCGGCTTATGATGACAATGGCGAGCCCACACGTGCCGCGATCGGTTTTGCCCGTTCTTGTGGCGTTGACGTGAGTGATCTTGAACAGATGGAGACGGATAAAGGAACCTGGTTGGTCTACAAAGTCAAAGAGTCTGGCCAACCTGTCAGCGAACTCGTTCCTGAAATAGTGACAAACGCGTTGAATAAATTACCGATCCCGAAACGCATGCGATGGGGTGATGGTGATGCCTCTTTTGTACGCCCTGTTCACTGGATCGTCGTGTTATATGGTGATCAGATTCTGGATACAGAAATTCTGGGTATAAAATCTGGCAATCAAACCTTTGGTCATCGTTTTCATGCGCCTGATGCCATCATGATTTCCGATCCTGAACAATATGAGGGGCAATTGAAAAAGGCTTCTGTGATCGCTGATTTTGAAAAACGTCGTGATCAAATCGTTACTCAAGTTGCAGAGATTGCAAAAAAAACTGGTGGAGAAGCCGTTGTTGAGCCCACATTACTGGACGAAGTGACGAGCATGGTAGAGTGGCCGGTTGCATTGTCCGGTGAGATCGATCAGACATTTTTAGAACTACCCGATGAAGTTTTGATCTCGACCATGGCCAGTCATCAGAAATATTTTCATGTAATTGATTCCAAAGGTAAACTCATACCGTATTTTATTACAGTCAGTAATATTGAAAGTCGTCATCCGGCTG
>JALSSM010000198.1 GCA_026984275.1 Gammaproteobacteria bacterium | reverse complement strand
TTTTTTACCTATTCCAGGAAATCCCGCTATACTTAACAAGTTCATGAGATGACTGGGGAGGCTCGAATGAAATTTTTTATAATTTTTAAAGTCTGTCCCGGATCATTGTATGAAATTATTACTTGTAGAAGACCACCTTTATGTAGCTGAAAGTTTGCAATTGCTTCTGGAAAGAACAATGGATTTTTCGGTAGCGTCAAATTGTGCTCAGGCTATCGAGTTAATCAAAGAAGAAGACAGGTTTGATATTGTTCTTCTCGATCTCGGTCTGCCCGATAGTGATGGACAATCATTATTACAGTTTTTTCATAACTACGATTACTTTCCGCCAGTGTTGGTCATTACTGGTAAAGACGATGGTTCAGAAGTTGTCGAAATGGCAAAGTCTATGGGAGCAAAAGGTTTTTATCACAAAAGCCAAAGCCCAAAATTATTATTAGAAGCGGTTGATACTTTGTTATCAGGTGGTGAATACTGGCCAGTAGAAACTGCTTCACAAGTATTGTCATCGGATGAAAAAATCATCAATATGGCGAAGCACTTTGGCATTACTCCCAGACAATTAGAGGTTCTTTCCTATCTGGATGAAGGATTGCAAAATAAACAAATTGCTGACGTCATGAACATCTCAGAAGGTACCGTAAAATCACATATCAAGGCTCTGTACAGTGGGCTTGGTGCAAGAACCCGTAGTGGTTGTGTCAAAACAGCACGTCAACTTGGGTTAATCCGATAATAGCTGGTTCAGTGTTTTGTGGAGAACATCAGGCAAAACAGGTTTATGCAAAACAGGGTAGCCTGACTGTTCAAGCGCATGAAGATTTTCCGGTGCCGTATCTCCGGTGATCATTAAGGCCGGAATTTTAAACCTCTGCTGAATCTTTCTGATCACATCAAGGCCTGATTCATCATCACTCAGACGATGATCACAAATGATTCCATCCAGAGAAAGGTGGCGATCATTGATCACCTCAAAGGCTTCACGACTGGTTCTGGCCGTGAGCGGCATGATGTCCCAACTTTTTAATAACTGGATCATCGCCTGTAAAACTTCCAGATCATCATCGACAACAAGCAAGGTTTTTCCTGATAGATCAGTGCTGTCATTTTTCTCGGTAGAAAAGTTCTTTTCAATTTCTTTAGTGCTCACAGGAAGTTTAAAACGAAAAACAGATCCTTTTCCTTCTATTGACCGATAACTTAATTCTGATCCCAGTAAGCTTGCAATTCGCTGGCAGATAGATAACCCAAGACCTAAGCCTTTAGATCGATCACGTTCAGCATTTTCAGACTGATAAAACTCATTGAAAATTTTATCGCCTTCTTCTTCTGCGATGCCAATACCAGTATCCCAGACTTCAAATAAAATCTCTTGCCCACGTTTACGGAAACCTAAAAGTATGCCGCCCTGGTGGGTGTACCGAAAGGCATTGTTCAATAAATTTCTTAACAGACGTTCCAGTAAGGTTCTATCTGTATAAATAGTTTCATCACAAGGACGGATACTAAATCGGAGTCCTTTTTCTCTCGCCACAGGAAGAAATTCCGTCAGCATCTGTGAGGAAATAGCAGCGACAGGAAACTTTAAAGGAGCAACCTTTACTGCAGAAGCATCGAGCCTTGAAAGATCAAGTAGAGATTCCAGCAGGTTCCCAAGATTATTAACGCTGCGTTCCAGACGTAGAAAAAGCAATTTTCCCTGAGCCGTATTTAATTCTTTTTTCAGGCCATGAACCAATAGGGAAAGTGCATGCACAGGTTGCCGAAGATCATGACTGGCAGAAGCCAGAAAACGGGTTTTTGCCTGGTTGGCGGCTTCGGCTTTATCTTTTTCCTGTTCCATTTTCTGCATCAGTTCGCGATTTTTTGTTCCGATTCGAATCGCGTCATAGGCGATTTTATTACTCCCTTTTGCTATCCGCACCAGCATCACAAGAAAAATCACAAGGATAAATGAAAGGGTATATCCTCGAGGTGTGACATTTATCAGTTGATCCAGAATTGCACCGCCAAGTGCCGGAAAAGCATAAGCATAAAAAGCAGGGAGCCAGTAAGTGGTTAGTACGAGTGAACCAATGGCAAACCCAATCACAATGATATAGATCAAAACATCATTGTAGCCATGGGCAGGATGATGAAAAGAAAAAGCGGCAAAGCCCCACAAAACACCTGATAAAAATGTTGTTATCGTTAAATACCAGCCCCAGCGAGGAGACTCCTCTGGAGAAGGATTTCGTTCCAGATATTTTTGGGTTAAAACTACTCTACCCAGATAAACTGCAAGCACCAGGAAGAGCCAGGTAAGCAATATTGTTTTGTCAATAGCATCAAAAAAAATAAACGTTATAACAATGGGGAAGACCATCTGTAACCAGCTGACTTCAATAAGATTTGTATAAAAGAAACGAATCGCTTCAGTTATAAGTAATCTTTCATTGTTATCCTTCTCTGAATAATTTGTCATGAATAATGTTTTAAATATCCCTCTTATGGGGGATATCAATAAGGCTCACTATTTTGTTAAATTTATACCGTCTGATTTTAATGAGTAAGAAGAACTTTATCCTTAAATTAGAAATCAGCAAAAAATATATTTTTTACTCTGTAGTAAAAAGTATAACACTCGGTAATCTTTCTTTTTTGAAAAATTACCAAGTGTAATAATGATGATGTTCACTCGTTGATGAGTAGGGTGGACATTATTATTGGGGCCTTTGGTAGATGAGGCACTGAGCTCATGCTTTGGTGCACCTCCCTTCCTCATTTACCATTGTGCCCCATCCTTTCTAATCTAATTTTTTTCTTCTACATGGCTTCAAGATGAGCAATTCTCACTGGTGCGGGTGGGTGTGAATCATGAAAAGCAGAATACAATGGATCTGGTGTGAGTGTATTTGCATTTTCCTTGTAAAGTTTAACCAGAGCACTGATCAGCTTATTAGAATCTGCATGGTCAGATGCATATTGATCCGCTTCAAATTCAAATTTTCTTGAAAGT
>JALSSM010000197.1 GCA_026984275.1 Gammaproteobacteria bacterium | reverse complement strand
TGTACAAAAATAATTCATATTCAGTTTTCCCATTAGATAGTGTTTCAGATGAGATACTAAAAACCATCTCAGAAAGAGTAGAAGAACAGAGAGAATGACAATAGCCCGATCCACTGACGTTCAAAGGATCGGGCTATTTCATTAAGAGAGCTACTTTTTTGGTCTGCGAGAAATTCCCGCTAGCCCGATCAAACCACTCCCCATCAGTAGAAGTGCACCGGGAAGAGGCACAGCTGCAACCTGGGCTTCGGCCGCTTGCCCGAATGTACTACTAACAACATCACCGTTAAGATCTGTTACTACTGTACCCAGATTAACGTCTGAAGTGGGATCATTATGGGACGGCAGTTTTTTACAAGCATCTTTGCCGATAATACACCCAGACTGATCTTGTGAAGATATCTTTGCTAGATCTTTAATCAACTCATCTGCCCGTTCTTCTGGTGTTTCTTCTTTTGGGGCATCTTCACCAGTCAGATAACCGGGCTCCCACCAACGCTGAGATTTTGGAATTTCATGAGGCGTTTCGATGGGTTCATCAATAATTACAGGAACATCAACTTTTTGCTCGACCACAACTTCCGGTGCAGGTTTCTGTTGAGGTTCCGGAGTCACTATGACTTCCGGTACAGTCTCCGGCATGGGTGTTGGTTGAGCCGTGTAATCATTCACATACGAATTTTCCGGGATCCCGGTACCTTGCAGATCCAGTTCCAGCAGAAAGTTATTATTATCACCACCGGGTCCAGGCTGATCACCATTGGCTGCCCAGATTACTTTTTTTCCATCATTTGTAATTGTGCCGTGTGTTTCCTGCCAATATTCATCGGTCGTGTTATAAGTCTTAGACAAGATGCTGGCTTCAGGATTATCCGGATCAAGTTTTACCAGAACCAGAGATTTATCCAACCAGTTTTGTTCTGATTTTCCTGATTTCAGGGTTGTGCTGATCAACACATGTCCATCAAAATTAGCTGATATATGAACCCCTCCCTGAAACCCATCTGGAGAGTTGCTATAGTTGAGCCTGACCAGTTTCGTACGATTAGTTCCTTCATAACCTTGCGAAGCGCTTTTAATTGCTTTGGTATTCCAGTCAATGGGGATCATATCCACATAATCAGTTCGCGTATTCTGCATAACAACAACTTCATTCCCTTTGCTGTCCAGACCAACATCTGCATGAGCCGTTGTGTAATCCAGTCGATTGAATCGGGAAAAATCCTTGCTCGCCATCGTTAAGCCGGTAATATTTTCTGAATTCTCATCACCTTTATAATTCAAACCGCCGATGAGAACATAATTACCTTTGGGTGACATACCAACCCAGTCAATATTCTTCTCTTTACCTTTTAATGTATAAACTCCGAGCACCTTATCTGTCTGCTTATCCCAGGTAAAAATCTGTTGTGCCTGATAATTTTTTGATTTGTCGCCCTGCACAACAAAAGCCCAATAACGTTTATCGTAAGAAGCCTCACCTTCATCCTTCATGGTGATCCTGCTTATTCCCGAACCAAGGTATGATTTCAAAACAGGATCTTTAGAAAAATCCTTAATCAATGTTGACTGACCTGTCGTCGGGTTAACTGTCTTGATACCAAATCGTGTCAGGCCCCAGATCTTATTTGGGTCTTTTCTGTCCCAGCGGGCTTCAACAACTGGAAGACGTGTGAGCTTGTTTCCAATGCCATTGTAGGGATATTTTGTAGTGCTATAGACACTGGATCTTCCTCCACCACCATTCAGAATGATCATGGATTGACCTTTGTTATAAGGATCAAAACGGGAATATTCGTGTCTTGATCCATCTGAACCTGCATTCGTCAATTTGGTTAATCCCAAACCAAAAGTAGGCTCTTTTAACCTTGTTCCTGCTTGTGGAAATGTAAGGTTTTGCTGTTTATACAGAGTATTAACCCCGGAAAGAGGATCGGGGATCCCAAAAATCTTTGCCTGTGCATTGAATGAAATGCCAAATGATGTAATAACCAAAAATGGCACGATTTGAAAAGTTGTTTTTTTCATAATAACTACCCCTCCTGTTGGGTCGTATTTTTTATGATTTTTTCTTCTCTAAATACTTCCCTCCTGGACTATTAGAGATGCAAATCAAAAACACCTGTTTTTTGACTTTTCATTATTTGATTTCTTCGTCATCAAATATGTCGGCACCTCCATGTACCGCAGATCTCGACTATGAGATCTTTCCGTTTTTCAACGGGTATGCATGTGACTATGACCAGAAAATGGAGTTCTTCGGTTTTGTGTGACTCAGTTCACAAACGAAAAAGCTGGCGAACAGACAGGACAAATAACCCGGGGCTATCTGGATCTTTTTTAGATAAAAATTGATTGGGATTTTGATCGATGATCATTTTTTACTTCGTTCTGCATCCTCAGCATCATTGCCTACCCAGTCAGCCTATAAAAGCTGTCTTAACGTCCTGAAACCCGAAACTTCCTTTCCGGCCAAGCTTAATTGTAATATAAAGTTAAATTTAATGACAATAATACCAATAAAAAAGACAATCTTCGTTCAGCAACAAACATCTACCAGAGTGTTTCTGAGAAAATTGACTGATATTTCAGTTGCGGCATGCCTCATCAATTCGTAGCATGTCACTATGAAAACACTGAAAATCGTCACACGAAAAAGTCCACTGGCCATGTGGCAAGCAGAATATGTCCGGGATCGGCTACTTAATACTCATGAAAACCTCAATGTTGAGCTGATCGGGATCACCACTCAGGGCGATAAAATCCTCGATTCACCACTGGCCAAAATTGGTGGTAAGGGCCTGTTCGTTAAAGAGCTGGAAATGGCTCTGCTGGAAGAACGTGCAGATATCGCCGTGCACTCCATGAAAGATGTCACCGTGGAGATGCCGGAGGGGCTTGATCTACCTGTCATCCTTGAGCGGGAAGATCCTCGTGATGTTCTGTTCGCAAATCAACCTGTCTCATCGATCAATGATCTTCCGCAAAATGCCCGAAT
>JALSSM010000196.1 GCA_026984275.1 Gammaproteobacteria bacterium | reverse complement strand
TAAACATCGAATTGAATAATTTTATGCCAACAATCAGTGTTACGATCATCACTAAAAACGAGGCCGGGAATATTCGACAATGCCTGGAGTCTGTCGTCTGGGCTGATGAGATTATTATCCTTGATTCTGGCAGTGATGATGACACGATTGCTATCTGTCGTGAATTTACGGATCAGGTTTTTATTGATGAGGATTGGCAGGGATTCGGGATCCAGAAGAATCGAGCTTTGGAAAAAGCGACAGGTGATTGGGTTTTATCACTGGATGCAGATGAAATGATAACCGATGATCTGGCTGCTGAGATCCGCAAGGTAATCATGGGCGATCCGGCTATTTATGAAATCCCCAGGCTTTCGACCTTTTGTGGCAAGGAAATCAGACATAGTGGTTGGTGGCCTGATTATGTTGCTCGTTTATTTCCCCGTGGAGAGGCTCGTTTTAGTGATGACAAGGTTCATGAGAAATTAATTTTCAATAATGCTCCTGACAGGTTGCAAAACCACCTTATTCACAATACAGCCCCCGATTTGCATCAGGTGATCGAAAAAATGAATCGCTATTCCAGCATCAGTGCAGAAAAGAAATATGGCGAGAAAAGATCTGCTGGCCTCTTTACTGCCATCACTCACGGCGTCTGGACCTTCCTCTGGAGTTACTTCGGTCGTGCTGGTTTTCTTGATGGTCGCGAAGGCTTTATTCTGGCTGTCTCCAAGGCAGAAAACTCCTACTATCGTTATCTTAAACTGATGTACCTGAATAAAAGCAGCAACTAACGAATGAAAATCCTGATCGTTAAAACCTCATCGCTGGGAGACATCGTACATATGTTGCCTGCGGTGACGGATGCTGTTCGAATGATTCCTGATCTATCTGTTGACTGGGTCGTTGAAGAAAATTTTCAGGCCGTTCCAAGCTGGCATCCTGATGTTGATCAGATCATCCCTGTTGCTATTCGTCGATGGCGGAAAAACTTCTTTTCTTCACAAACAAAGAACGAGATAAAATCAACAAGACAGATCATTCATTCAACACCGTATGATGCCATCATTGATTCGCAAGGCTTATTCAAAAGCTCTGTTCTCACCCATTGGGCAAAAGGAACACGTTTTGGCTACGATAGGAAAAGCGCAAGAGAGCCATTAGCAAGCTGGGCCTACGATCAACGGATCATCGTTTCCAAAAACTTACATGCCATTGAAAGAAACCGTCAGATCACAGCGAAATCATTAGATTACACTTACGAGAATTTACCCCTGGATTATGGCTTAAAACGGAGTCTTGATACGGATAGTTCAGAAATTCCTGTTTCTCCGAAACTCCCTGAAAACTATATCGTTGCTCTGCATGGTACCAGTCGGCCAGATAAAGAATGGCCTGAAGAAAACTGGAAAGCACTGGCACATCTACTGGATCAACGGGGCATGCCACTGATATTGCCCTGGGGCAACAAAAGGGAACAAGACCGAGCAAAACGAATTGCTGAAATAAGTAATGCTATTGTTTTACCGAAACTGGATCTGGACCATCTCGCGAAGATTATTAAGTACTCAAGCGCTGTGGTTGGTATGGACACCGGCTTAATGCATATCGCCGCTGCTTTAGGAAAACCCGGGATTGCTATTTACCCGGCGACCAGAACTGAACTCACCGGAGTACTCTCAGGAGATAGTCAGCAACCTGTCGTCAATCTTCAAGGTCATGTCTTGCCTGAAAAGATAATTGAAATTTTTGAGAATTCAGAAAACAGAAACAGCTTAGGCTCTGTATTTAACAGAGCCTGAGATAATCTACCGGACAGCCTATTGAATTATGAAACTTTCTTTCTTCTTAAAGCCAGAATTCCGAATACGGGCCCAAGCAGAAAAAGAATTGACGGCTCAGGTACTGACGTAGCTCCTTCTATTGCATCTATCGCAAAATTTGCGATTAAAGCATGGCCAGCCGTCGTTGGGTGCACACTGTCAGCAAACAGTAAAACCTGATCTGCACCTGGAAATCCCAGATCCGCTGCTGTGCAGTTTAATGATGATGGCGTATTACATGCGGTGGCTGTGACATTGAAAAGACCAAATGATGCTGGATCAGAAAGCACGTTAAAGAAGAGTGTCTCAACATCGAATAAAACAACATTGTCCGGAGCAGAGGCCAAAAATCCTTCAAGAAAATCGTTGTAGGATAAACTCAGTGCTGAAAATAAACTGCGTGTGCCATCAACAGCACCTGCGAGAACTCCTGCAGGCACACCTAATTCTGCTGCCGCCGCCGCTACAGCCGCATCCTGAACCGCAGATTGATCGGCTGGAGAGTTTGCTGGTGTATGTAATACAGAACCCGCCGCAAAAAGCGCATTATTTAAATTCGGATTACCTGCCCCAACCGCTTGTATTGCTGAAAAGATTGAGGCCGGTGTTGCACCAACATCAGGTAAGTTAGGGACAAGCACGGTTCCTGCACCAGCGGTAAGCAGTCGATCAACCTGTCCAAACAAACTTGAAGCACTGCTAAACATATTATTGATGGCTGTCGGTACGTCTATTGCTCCACCACCAACCAGGCCTGAATTAAAGAACACATCATTCGCACCACCCCAGACTGTATAAAGACCATGTGGATTAGCGGTCGGAGAAGTTGTCAGATAGTTCGTGACCTGGGTTGAGATTGGCAAAGCATTTTGTGGTGAAACTGATTGGCCAATACCGATAGGGTTTGTAACTTGCGCACCACCCTGGGCATAGTTATTCCCTGTCGCAGAAGTATTTGCTGGATTATTCGGATTATTTGGTACAACATCCAGGCCATAAAAGTTTCCAACTAACTCGGTCCAAACAGGCCCAGGATTTGTTGTGAATTTGCCACCTGTACCCGCATCAACATTACCAACAAAGGCACCGCTATCACTCAGGCTGTCTCCAAAAATGTATATCCCATCGAAGTATGCCGCCTGAGCTTGGTAATTAAATACAAGAACCGAAAAACTAATTAGCACACATTTCATTATATTTT
>JALSSM010000195.1 GCA_026984275.1 Gammaproteobacteria bacterium | reverse complement strand
TAGGTTAAAAGTTGGTGAGGCTGGAAATGAGGTTGTGTGGGAACGAAAAGAGACTCTGTACCTGAAATGATCGGCCAAAGAGCAAAGGCGTCGATTAAGGGGGTGCCATACAGAACTTCCAGAAAATACATGCCTCCATTCGTATAGAGCAAAGCCTTAACGACGGGAGGCAATGTTGAATAATTTCCAGACATTTATCTGATCATACTGGCATGAGTATAAATGGGAACAGTCCTGTCAGGCCGAAGAGGATAAGATAAAATGCAATGATGTAATTCAGAAGCTTTGGCCAGATTAAAATTGCAATGCCACAGAGCAAGGAAATTAATGGTGGTCCGATCATAAAAAAATCAATATTCATAATGGTTACTCCTTTATCTTGAGTTCAACATGTGCGATTCCCTGATCAATCGTTGTTTTAAGTATGAAACCGCTATTTTTCAATATTCTCATCATGCCTTTGTTGTCGAGTAAAACGTCGGCTATCAGTTTTGAGAAACCCTGTTGCTGCGCAATCGACACCAGGTGTTTAAATAGCAGCGTTCCGACTCCCTTATTTTGATACTCATCTTCAATGGCCAGAGCAAATTCGGCGACACGTTCAGGGTTGTGGGTTTGAATTTCAACAAACCTTGCAACGCCAATGTCATCCTCCTTATCACCATCCATGATAGCAGCAACAATTGCCACATGATGATCAAAATCGACTTCCGTAAAGTAACGTAACTCTTCTTCGGACAGATCTTTTTTCCTTCTGAAAAAACGGTAAAAAATAGATTGGCTGCTCAAATGGTGAAAGCCCTCGGATAAACGTTGTCTATCTGATTGTTTGATTGCACGAATCAGGATCGGCGTACCATCAGCAAGGAAACATTTTTTTGAATACCGTTTTAGTGACATGATTTTCTCTTTATGCAGTGTGATTCTATTCCCTTCATTCAAGAATGTCCTGATTGTTATCTCGTATTCTGCAAAGTATTCATCAACAGAATCATCGACTCTTGATTGAGATCAGGACAAACAGGTTACGAATCAGTTGATAATTAATCTGTTCTATTTATGCGGAGATTAATCATGGGTAAGTTCGAAGATTTACGCAGGCAAATGATTGAGTATCAGCTGGAAGCCCGAGGGTTAAAGGATAAATCCGTACTTGATGCTGTGAATGCCGTCCCTCGTGAAGCCTTTGTATCGACCGATCTGGTTGAATTCGCTTATAGCGACTCTCCTTTGCCAATTGAGGCCAGCCAGACAATTTCGCAGCCTTATATTGTTGCATTAATGACGGCGGCACTGGAGTTGGAATCGGGTGATCGTGTATTGGAAGTGGGTACCGGTTCTGGTTATGCCGCTGCTGTACTCGCTGAGATCGCCAAAGAAGTTTATACCATTGAGCGGCATAAGATTCTGGCGGATTCGGCGCGAGTTCGCTTACAGGATCTGGGCTATAAGAATATCAAAGTCCTGCATGGTGATGGCACGTTGGGCTGGCCTGAGTATGCACCGTTTGATGCGATTATAGTCGCAGCGGGTGGGCCGCAAGTACCTGCTACGTTGAAAGAGCAACTGGCTGTTGGGGGGCGAATGGTGATCCCCGTGGGTTCTTCACTGCAGACACAAAAACTGGTGCGGATCAGGCGTATCAGCGAGAGGGAATTTGAGCAGGAAGATCTTGGTGGTGTGCGTTTTGTACCTCTGATCGGAGCCGCTGGCTGGAAGGATGAGACGGCAACAGCGCCGGCGGCGGAAGTAATTGGTGAAACACTGCCTGATCTGATCTACCAGTCGAGTGAGCACTTTGCACGCATTGAAGATGTCGATCTGGATAATCTACTGGCACGGATCGGAGACTGTCGACTGGTTCTGCTGGGTGAGGCTTCTCATGGCACAGCGGAATTTTATGAAATGCGTGCGCGCATAACCCGGGAGCTGATCGAGAAAAAAGGGTTTAATTGTATTGCGGTAGAAGCCGACTGGCCTGATGCGACACACATTGATCATTATATTCATGGAACAGAACCCGATCCATTACTTGAAAGTAAGCCCTTTTCACGTTTTCCAACCTGGATGTGGGCAAACCACTCCGTGCTGGAGTTTACGCACTGGCTGAAAGCCCACAATGAGCAGATCGATGAGCCGGAGAAACAGGTTGGTTTTTATGGTCTGGATCTCTATAGCATGTTCAGTTCGATGGAGGTGGTGCTGAACTACCTTGAAAATGTTGATCCTGAAACAGCACAGGTAGCGCGTCTCCGCTATGGTTGTCTCATGCCCTGGGCAGATGAACCGTCAATGTATGCACAGATGACCCTGACGAAACAGTATCGGCAATGTGAACAGGAAGTGGTTGCGACATTACGGGATCTGCTCAGAAAACGTCTG
The DNA here is from genome assembly GCA_026984275.1 of Gammaproteobacteria bacterium. Classification (GTDB taxonomy): domain Bacteria; phylum Pseudomonadota; class Gammaproteobacteria; order CAJXQU01; family CAJXQU01; genus CAJXQU01. The sequence goes on along the minus strand of JALSSM010000195.1, from coordinate 622 downwards.
GAATATTCCCGGAAGGATGGCGACAAGTTTTTTGATGCGCAGCAAAATGCCCGTGTTGTCACAGATGCAGAACGTTACTATCGGACGATGTATTACGCGGAGGCTAACTCCTGGAACCAGCGTGATCAGCATATGTTTGAAACGTTGCTATCCATCATGGATTTTAGAGGCACGAATTCAAAAGTTGTGATCTGGGAACATAATTCCCATATCGGTGATGCGCGGGCCACTCAGATGAGTGCGCGAGGTGAGTATAATATTGGTCAGCTGACACGTGAAAAATTCGGTGATTTAGCTTATCTGATCGGTTTCGGTACTGATCATGGAACGGTTGCCGCGGCTTCGGAATGGGGCGGCCCGATGGAAGTAAAACAGGTTCAGCCTGCACATCTGGAAAGTTATGAGCGTCTTTGTCATGAGGTCAATACGGATAATTTCCTGTTGCCGTTACGCAAGCCCATGAAGGAGATCATTCGGCAAAAACTCCTTGCCGAATGTCTGGAACGTGCGATCGGTGTGATCTATCGACCGGAGACAGAGCTGCAAAGCCATTATTTCTATGCCTGCTTGCCGCGTCAGTTTGATGAGTTTATCTGGTTTGATGAAACCCGTGCCGTTGAGC
>JALSSM010000194.1 GCA_026984275.1 Gammaproteobacteria bacterium | reverse complement strand
AAGGTTTGTCCGTTTGCTCACAGAGACCTACAATTTCTTTTATCTGGGTTTTCGTTGCTGAGGGTATAGCAATGAGTAGAGAGTCAATTGCATATTCTTTTACTATTTCAGATAAAGAGCCTAACCCACCCAGAACCGGCACACCTTGTATCCTGCGCTTATGAAGCCTGGCGTCATCATCAACAAAACCGACGGCAACATAGCGAGGATCTCTGAGCAAATCTCGAACCACTGTTTCACCCGCTCTTCCCGCACCGATGACAAGTACCCGCTCAGCACCTGAAATACTTTTCAGGCTTAAGTTCTGCTCTTTCCAGAAACGATATCCGAGTCGAGGCCCACTAAGAAAAAACATTAGAAAAACCGGATAAAAAATAAGAATTGATCGTGGGATATTATCCAGCCTGGTTGCCACAAATGAAACCAGAATGATTGTAATAACACCCAGACCGGCAGCGCGAAAAATATTCCATAAATCTGGCAGACTGGCAAAACGCCATAAGCCTTTATAGAGTCCCAGTCGCCAGTTGATAAAGCATTGGATAACAATGACAAGTGGTAAAGCTTTAAGGTTGGCTTCCCAAAATGCAGAGGGGGGCATGGAAAAATTAAAACGTGCAAACCAGGCCAGCTCCCAGGCAAAGATGACCATGATCAAATCATGCAGGAAGACAGTAATTGATCGGAGAGGCATTTTAATCATTGTTGGTTTTATCATATTTATCTCGGATCACAAACCATAATCCAGCGCTAAAGATAGCTGTTATGAGTGCTAAGACCAGCATGCCCGTTTTATAGTTCATTGCAAACCAGGCGATTGGCCAGAGGATCATGACATTGATCGCTAAAAACCAGAGCGCAAGTCTTTCATGACTGTAACCCATTTGCACAAACCGCTGATACGCATGACTATGATGAGCAGCATACCATTTCTCACCGGACAAAAACCTTTGGATTAAAGTTAAAGTAGCATCCCAGAAAAATAATGCCAGCAATATCAACCAGATCAGGATCGGAGCTGAGCCCGCTTTTTCACCCATAATAGCGACAGCGCCAAAAAAATAACCAAGGAAACCACTGCCAACATCACCCATAAAGATCTTCGCCGGAGACCAGTTCCAGAGCAGGAAGCCTGTTGTTGCACCGAGCATTGCAAGTGTGATCATAGCTAGCCCTGTATTTTTACCTGTTAAAAAGAATAAAAGCACAAAACTTCCTGTAGAAATTGCCTGCACTGAAGCAATTCCATCTGTCCCATCCATAAAGTTATATAAATTGATCAACCAGACCATAGCAATCACAGCCAACAGATTCCCAAACCAGCCAGGATCTATTTCGGTAAAACCAAGATTCATCATACCAAGACCATCCAGCCAGTAGATTGTCCAGATTGCTGCAACACAATGAACTATCATTCTTAATAACGCTGACACATCTCGATGATCGTCCAACCAACCAATTGCTCCCACAAAACAACCACCCCCAAACAGCGCAATGACCTGATGATATGCGAGTAGCCCAGAGAACCCGGCCAGGATAACAGCGAGCAAGGTGATCAAAACAATTGACAGTCCACCTCCACGTGGCACAGGAAGGTGATGAGAGCTACGTTCATTGGGAATATCTATCAGGGATTTTCGGATGGCATACCGGCGGATCAATCCAGTTAACAACGTTGCCGAAAAAAATGAATAAATAAGTAAAGAAAGCATTCCTAACTCAAAGCTCTTTGATAAAGTGTCAACGTTTCAGACGTCACCTTTTCGATAGTGAATTCCTGCTCGACTATATCACGGCCTTTCTTTCCCATTTTCTCACGTAAAGAGTCATCTCTTAATAATTTTTCTATGGCTTCTGCCAGTGCAGAAGCATCCTTTACCGGCACCAGAAAACCGTTAACTCCATGCTGAACAATTTCCCGACAACCAGGTGCGTCTGTTGCCACAATTGCCTTGCCACAGGCAGCCGCCTCGATCAGAACTTTGGGTAAGCCCTCACGATAAGATGGCAAACAAACAAGTGTCGAGTTAGCAAGGATTTCAGACATATTATCTCGCCTCCCCCACCATTCCACAATCCCGGATGCCTGCCATTCCGATAATTCCTGCTGAGAAATACAGGCTGGATTTTCCGGATCAGAATCACCAACCAGAACAAATCTCACATCTCTCCCTGATGACTTGATAAGCCGTGCAGCTTCGACAAACTCTCCCACGCCTTTATCCCAGAGCATTCTTGACGCAAGAAGAACAACAGGGATATCAGCAGAGCTATGGTCAAATGGTCTGAATTTCGTGCTGTCCACTCCTGATCCTCTGATCATGGCAACCTGTTTACCTGTGATTATTCCGGCCTCCTTTAATGTCCTTTGATCATCCGGGTTTTGAATAATCAACCATGTGTTTCTTCTCGACAGCAGTATTTTTAACAAAGGCTTGATAAGACTTCGGAGAAATTTAGCTTTTATCTGAGCTGATGAAAAAACAAAACCCAGACCAGTTAGTGCATTAATGACAACCGGCACTCTGGCAAACAATGCAGCAACTGAGCCATAAATAACAGGTTTGATAGCAACGTGATGGACAAAATCAGGTTTGTGTTTTTTATAAATTCGAAAGATGGAAATAACCGTCATTAAATCTTGCCAGGGTTTTCCATGTGACCGGGAAAATTTCAAAGGCTCAAGCTTCAGCCCTGAATTGGTGATCACATCACCATGATCCGTTACCTGCGTAACGATGACCACATCGTAACCAGCCTCTTTGGCTGCACAAGCAAGTGATAACCGATGTGAAACAAAATACCAGTCTTCTGTCACCAAAAAGAGAAGTTTTTGTTTCATCTTCCAGACTGTTCCAGCCATTGCTGGAACATAAGGACATCCCAGAGATGATATTGCCAGTTTCGTTTACCTGACAAATGCTCGTTCCACTTTTCACGAATGGGAGCTGGATTAAAATACCCCTCATTTTCCAACCGGATATCAGAGAGCAATTCTTCTGCCC
>JALSSM010000193.1 GCA_026984275.1 Gammaproteobacteria bacterium | reverse complement strand
TCATAATCTTTCCTTTTTGTTTAAGGTATTAGAATATGAGCAGTTACACAATTTAATTTACAGGCTCAAATTAATTGACCAGAGTAATTGAGGCTCCAGATCTTTATACTCGAAACCCACCATGACGTTTACGGATCTTTTTATCTTCCCAGCGCCGACCAAACATAAACGATATTAATGCAAGTATAACCATTATAATCTGGACAGGTTTTTCTTTCAGATAATTCAACACCCGTAAGAAGGGTGGCTGGTTATCTGTCTGGGTGACTTGTTCAGTTTTTTCCTGTTTGATCTCTTCTAATTGTTTTGCAAGTTCTGCTTTTTGTTTCTCCAGTTCAGCAACGCGGTTATCATCCCCATTGGCTTCAATTTTTGCGAGCTTTTTGTCCTGCTGTGAGATTTTAGCTTCCAGTTCCCCAGCTTTGAGTTTTTCGGATGAGAGGTTCTGTTTTAGATCTTCGATTTGTTTATTCAATTCTTTTACTTTTTCTTCATGCTCAGTTTGTATTGCCTGCGATGACTGAACACTCTGCTGGCTTTCAAGTTTCTTTATTTTTTCCTGCAATTCCACTAATTGAAGTTTGGCGGGTTTTTCCAGCATCAAATAGGAGGCATCGACCCAGCCAATTTTATCTTCAGTCAATTCACGGATTTCTGCAAAATCACCTTCCCGATTGATAATCTCGACTTCAGTGCCGGTGGAAAGAACTTTGATGATCGGGCTATCTATATCTTTTTGCTGGTGTAGTCCCACCAGAAGTTGGTCAACAATATAGGCCGTTTCAGCCATCACTGATTTTGTGATCAATAGAGTGAATAAGAAAAAAAATAATCCGATAGTTCTTTTCATCATAAATACTACGCGGCAATGCCGGAATGTCTGAGTAATGGTTCGATATCGGGTTCGCGGCCACGAAAATCAACAAATAGCTCCATGGCATCGCGCGATCCTCCCGGTTCTAGGATAGCATGTAAAAAGCGTTTGCCTGTAGCCCTGTCAAAAATTCCTTTTTCCTCAAAAAGCGAAAACGCATCAGCGGAAAGCACTTCTGCCCATTTATAACTGTAATATCCGGCGGAGTATCCGCCAGCGAAGATATGAGCAAAGCTGTTCTGAAAGCGGTTAAACTCAGGAACAGGAATAACAGACACCTCTCGTCTCACTTCGTCCAACAGTGCCTGGATCTGAGTGCTGGAAACAGGTTGTTCCAGCATATGCAGGCGGAAATCAAACAGGGCGAATTCCAGTTGTCGCATCATTTGCAGGCCGGACTGGAAGTTTTTCGCTGCCTGCATTTTTTCGAACAGTTCATCATTGATGGGCTCTCCGGTTTTAAAATGGCCACTGAACAGATCCAGTGCTTCTCGTTCCCAACACCAGTTTTCCATAAACTGACTGGGGAGTTCGACGGCATCCCATGCAACACCATTAATCCCTGAAACACCGACCACATCGATCTGTGTCAGCATATGATGTAAGCCATGACCAAATTCATGGAATAGCGTTGTCACTTCAGAATGGGTTAATAACGAAGGTTGATCACCAACAGGTGGTGTAAAGTTACAGGTCAGGTAGGCCACTGGATACTGGATACCCCGATGAGTGCGTTTGCGTATCAGACATTCATCCATCCATGCGCCACCCCGTTTTTGTGATCGCGCATAAAGGTCAAGATAAAAACTGCCTCGGAGTTCATTTGTATGATCACGGATCTCAAAAAACTGTACATCTTCATGCCAGACATCAATGCCTTTTTTCTCAGCGATTGTAAGTCCATAGAGTCGTTCCACAACTTTGAACAGTCCACTGATAACTTTAGGAGCCGGGAAGTAGGGACGTAGTGTTTCCTGTGAGAGATCATAGCGATGTTGTCGAAGTTTTTCTGCATAGTAGGACATATCCCAGGCTTGCAGATCTTTTTCCTGAAATTCTTTTTCAGCAAAGGCTGTCAGTTCCTGAAGATCTTTTTCCGCGTAAGGTTTTGAGCGTTTTGCCAGATCCGTGAGGAAACTTAATACCTGATCCGTATCTTTGGCCATTTTGGTGGCCAGTGAATATTCGGCATAATTTTTAAAGCCGAGTAGTTTTGCCATCTCCTGTCGCAGAGCCAACAGTTTTTCCATGATTTTACTGTTGTCCCATTTGCCGGGGTTGTCTTCAGGTTGAGGACCCTGATCAGATGCACGAGTACAAAAAGCCTCATACATTTCACGACGTAGTTCAGCATTGTCTGCATAGGTCATAACGGGCATGTAGGAAGGGAATTCAAGATTAAAAACCCAACCATCCAGTCCTTCACGATCAGCGATCTGTTTTGCCAGTGCTAACGTTGATTCTGGCAGACCTGAAAGCTGCTCCTGATCAATGATCTGCTTTTTCCAGGCATTCGTAGCGTCTAGTAAATTTTCTTCAAATTTTGTCGCATACTTCGATAACGACAGGCGAATTTCTTTGAACCGTTCCTGATCTTTTTTATCCAGTTCTATGCCGGATAAACGAAAGTCGCGTAAAGCATTTTCGATGACTTTTTGTTTAGACTGATCAAGCGATTTGAATTCATTACTTTCAGCGATTGATTTACACGCCTGATAATAATCTTCGTTCTGACCAAGCTCAGTAGAATAGGCAGACAGCTTAGGTAAGCAGGCATTATAAGCCGCACGAAGTTCATTGTTGTTAGCAACGGCATTCAAATGTTTTACAGGGGACCAGATCCGGTTCAGGTGATCATTCAGTTCTTCCAGTGGTTCAATGGTTGACTCCCAGCTGGGCGTTTTTTCAGGCGCCAGGATTTCCTCGATCTGATGTCTATTTTCTGCTAACACCTGATCGATGGCAGGTTCAATATGTTCTGGTTTGATCTGGCTAAAAGCGGGTAATCCTTCTGTATCTAATAATGGGTTTTTCATAGTTTTTAATCGTCATGGTAATACGATCAATTTAGCACGAGACAAAGGGTTTCAACAGTATGGAAGAGTTAATTTTCGCGTATTTCTAGTCTGTATAAAGGTCTAGAG
>JALSSM010000192.1 GCA_026984275.1 Gammaproteobacteria bacterium | reverse complement strand
TGACTTTGGATCACCTTCTTCGGCGAAGACCTTCCAGATATTATAGGCCGTTTTGTAATCTCCCTTCGATGCATGTAAGGCGCCTGTTTCTGCATCTACTGCCAGTACAGAAAACGTTATCGATAGAAGACTGATCAATAATACTTTTTTCACACTAAAATTCCGCTTGTTGATAATCTGTTAAAACAGTACTCTTTTATAGATTCATGAAAAATCATCAAACTATTCTTAAATGAAGTCTACAACTCTGTTAGTGATGCGTCACGCGAAATCCGACTGGAATCTCAGTCATGGAGATTCTGATTTTGATCGTGTTTTATCTGCACGCGGAATAACCGACGCACCACGAATGGGCCAATGGATTGTTGATCAAAACTATACCCCTGATCAGATCATCTGTTCACCAGCACAACGTGTTCGGGAAACAATACTCGCTGCAGGCAAGGCATGGGATTTAAAAGAACAACAGATCAAATGGGATCAGGCTATTTATAATGCCAGTCTGCATCAATTACTGGCTATTGTTGCCGCCGATATTTATCCGGGCAATATCAACCTGATGACTGGCCATAACCCCGGCATCAGCGAGTTGATCCTGTATCTAAGTGGTGATCGGGTTCCTGCCCAGGCTAGTAGTAATCTGATGCCAACCGCAGCGATTACGGTCATGCAACAGAAATCTATTAACAACCCTGTTGACTATGGCAGCTGGGAAATTATTGACTATATGAAACCCCGATTACTACCCTGAAACCTTATCAACAAAACTTGTAGTTCACCGTATTAAGCAATAGTATGTTTTCAATCCAGTCAATCTTTTGACACTGGATGAATGACAACCATCTACTCATTATCATACTCAAAGGGGGGTATAAATCATGGGCTTTAATCTAATCGATCTTGTCAAAGATCAACTCAACGATCAGGTCATGGGGCAACTCGGTGGCCTTCTTGGTGGCTCAGCCGATCAAAATAACGCTGCCATCAGTGCCGCAGTTCCCGGACTTTTAACGGGGCTGATGAACATAGGCTCCTCCAGCGATGGAGCCAGTCAGATGTTAAATACCATTAATAATACAGACGATAGTCTGCTGGATAATCTCGGTGGACTTTTAAGTGGCAGTGGAAAAGATTCAATCATGCAATCTGGCTCAAGTATCCTTGGCTCGCTCTTAGGCAGTGGTGGGCTTGGCAGTCTTGTTAACGCCATTGCCGGTTTTAGCGGGTTGGGCAAAGGACCGGCAAAAAGTTTATTAGGTTTGCTTGCGCCAGTCATATTTGGCGTGATCAAAAGAAAATTACTCGCCAGTGGTGGCATGAACATCAAAGGTCTGATGAACATGTTCAGCGATCAGAAGAAAAATATTGAGGCGGCCATGCCGGCTGGATTTAAAGAGCAGTTAGAAGCATCAGGGTTCACTAACAATCTTGCGGCTAATGTCACTGAAACAGCACAAAACGTTGCCCATGAAGGAAAATCACTTCTTGGTCGACTTTTACCCATCGCCATCATTCTTGCGGTTTTATTGTTTGCCTATAATACCTTTTTCAAAGGTGGTCTCGAAGAAGCGGCTGATACGACGAAGGAAGCGGTCTCTGCCAACCTGAATGTGGGTGGGGAGCTCACTGGTGTCATGGATACGGTGACAGGATCGCTGGGTAGCATCACAGATGTTGAGTCAGCGAAAGCGGCCTTACCGCAACTGGATAAAGCAACCACAAAACTGGGTAGCCTGGCCGGGATGCTGGACAAACTGCCGGAATCAGCGAGAGGACCTGTTATGAAGATCGTGTCTGAGGGCATGCCTCAAATCCAGAGCCTGATAGACAAGATCAGTGCTATTCCCGGTGTTGGCCCGATTATTAAACCAGTAGCCGATGGCTTACTTGAAAAACTGGCTTTATTTCAATAACTTCCTGTCGTACACAAACCCGCAGATCTGATCTGCGGGTTTGTTTCTTAATCCTCGCTACAGCTTTTCATTCATTAATTCCCTTCTGTCTGATACGATTGCCACTTTTTTCAGGAGAGAACTATAATGAGTGAACGAATTGTTATGCGTACTGGTGAAGCCCTGGTTGCTGGAGGCCCTCCAGGTACGGCGGCTGAACCCGAAATTATTATTGGTGAACTTGATGGACCAGTTGGCACTGCACTGGCAACCTTAACGGGTGATCAGGTCAAGGGACACTCTCGTGTTTTCGCGATCATGAATACAGATATCCAGGTACGGCCCGTGACATTGATGGTCAGTAAGGTCACTGTTAACAATAGTCGCTATACCAATATTCTGATGGGTACTGTTCAAGGTGCGATTGCAAATGGTGTACTTGATGCGGTACGTGCTGGTGATATTCCAAAAGAAAAAGCCAATGACCTCGGCATCATTGTATCCGTCTGGTTAAATCCCTCTGTGGCAACTGATGACAACCTTGATCACAAGATCCTGTTTGATATTCATCGCAAAGCGACTGCTCAGGCAATCCATAAAGCCATGAATAATGAACCATCAATTGACTGGTTATTGGAAAACCAGGATGAAATCACTCATAAGTATTACCAGATGGGGCTGGATGGAAAAATTTAGCAACTGCTAAAGTAATACGTCTGCCTGCCGTTACCTAACTCAGGCGGGCGTGACAGCAGGAAGCGGGTCCCCAGGGATGGTCTTTGACAGGACGTCATCTTGCCACGGAAGGCACCCGCCGCTTTTCCTACAAAAAGATAACGGCTGGAAAAATGAGCACGGCCATTAAAATCACCAACCATTCCAGCCCTCTTCGAGCAAGCCATCCAGTAAAGTGTGCGATCACGATAAGTATCGCCAGACAATAAAATATAAAAAATAACATCTGTTGCTTTCCTCCCCCAAGGAAAACAAATTATAAAACAATCCTCAGTATTACGCTTCTGGAATTTGTGATCCATTTCACATTTTTCTTGACGCAGAGACAGGTAATGGATAATTTGCCTGTCCATGATTAAACAATTCAAACACTCTGATATTCAACCTGATCAGGCAAAATTAGTCACAGCCTGGTTACTCTTGGGTTTAAGTGCTCTCGTTGCATCAGGCCTATTCTCAATACTGCTGGTTGTCTCAAGAACACCGGGAATACAGGAACACATTCCTATACTGGACTTTTTTCATACAGCACTGGTCGCTCATGTGGATCTGTCTGTATTGGTCTGGTTTCTTTCTTTTTCCTGCGTATTCTGGTCATTGTCATCAAAACGAGTTTTTGCGCTAGACTGGGCCGGTGTAGCACTCGCTATTGCGGGCACGCTGATTATCACAGTCTCTCCGTTTCTAGGTGAAACAAAGCCATTGATCAACAACTATGTCCCCGTTTTACAGCAATCATTGTTCCTCTGGGGACTGGCCATATTTTCGATGGGATGTTTGATCCGTCTTGTTACACGCTTTCTTTCAAGATCAAACAAAAATGCTTTTGATACGGGTACTTTGATCGCAGCTATGATCTCCACCCTGGCTTTTGTAACTTTAGTCTGGACCTATTTCATGATTCCTGAAGATGTCAAAGGTACACTGTTTTATGAACAACTTTTCTGGGGAGCAGGTCACGTCTTACAGTTTTCTCATACTGTATTGATGTTGGTCGCATGGTTCCTGCTGGCTCATGTAATCCAGGAACGTCTGATGTCCAATGAGACGATCATACAAAACCTTTTAATCCTCACGGCTCTTCCCGTTTTATATACCGTGCTAATCCTGTTCAAAGATGTCGAATTCCAGCGAGAAGCCTTCACTCAATTGATGCGTTTGGGCGGTATCGCAGCAGTCCCTGCGGGTTTATTTGCTGTGTTCAAAAGTCCCTGGAAAAAACCTTCGATAACACTTTACCCGGGAGCTCGATCAGCGCTGCTTTCTTCCATTGTTTTGTTTACCGTCGGTGGCATTCTCGCTTTTATGATCCAGGGTGTTAATGTCGTCATTCCAGCGCATTACCATGGCTCTATTGTCGGTGTAACACTGGCCTTTTTTGGGGTAACTTTTTACTTGCTCCCAACACTCGGTTACAAGATCAAACTGGTCAAACTTGCTAATGCTCAGCCTTATATTTATGCGGCCGGACAACTTATGCATATTACAGGTCTTGCCTGGTCTGGTGGTTATGGCGTACAAAGAAAAACAGCAGGAGCCGCTCAGGATCTGGAACGTCTACCCGAAATTGCTGGAATGGCCTTGATGGGAATGGGAGGCCTGGTGGCTATTATTGGTGGTATATTATTTCTAGTGGTGGCATTCCATGCCATATTCAAAGGCAAATCTTAATGACAAACTGCTTTCTCACCATTTTCCGGGAATCAGGTGAACCAGCCTCTGAGGAAAATTCGTGCGTAGTGATCAATCAGGAAAAAAGCAAACAAACAACTGAGATAAAATATTGAATAACCAAAGGTCTTCATGGCCAGTTGATCGCTGTCATTGTAATAAAGCTTGATCGCGTAATACACAAAACCAATGCCCAGTGACACCGCACCAGCTAGATAAATATGGCCACTCATATGAACGACAAACGGCAACATAGTCACTGAGAACAACATGATTGTATAGAGAACAATATGTAGCTTGGTAAATTGTACACCGTGGGTGACTGGTAACATCGGGATATCTGCTTTGGCATATTCTTTCCGACGACGAATTGCCAGAGCCCAGAAATGTGGTGGTGTCCAGATAAAGATGATCAGAAACAGCAACAACGCTTCCTGATTGATTTCACCCGTTACAGCAGTCCATCCCAATACAGGTGGTGCAGCACCAGCAGCACCACCCCAGACTATATTCTGCGGTGTACTACGTTTCAGGAACATTGTGTAGATAACTGCATAACCAATCAGGGCAATAAATGTTAGAAGTGCCGTCAATTGATTCACGAACACTAGCAGGATAAGCATCGACAGCACACCTAAACCGATAGCAAAAATCAGTGCATTTTTTTGTGTCATGCAGGATTTAGGTAATGGTCGGTTTTTTGTTCGTGCCATAATGCTATCGATCCGATGATCAACGACATGGTTTATTGCCGCACCAGAGGCTGCCGCCATCCCGATACCTAATATACCGAAGATCAATGCGTTCAAGGGAACCATACCGTGGGTAGAAAGCAGCATGCCGACTACGGCAGTGAATACGATTAGTGATATTACCTTTAGTTTACACAGGCCAAGATAATCCTGAATTGTTGGTGTTGAGTTCAGTCGCTCTAGTTTTCCCATTTTGGCCGTCACTCGCGTTTGGTTACTTTAAAAAGTTTCTTAATATCTCCGTATACTCCTTTGGGATCCGGATCCTGAGGATAAAGCAGTATAATATCACCTACGGGGTCAATCAGCATCATTCTGTTTTCAAAGGTATCTTTTTTAAGGTTTAACTGTTGTTCTATATTTTTTATGGTTTGATCACTCATAGAAAAAATATCTGTGCCTTCATAGTCACGCATAAACTCTCGCAGGCCATCCAGACCCTCGGTGTCTGTTATTACATAAACTCGTCTGATCCATGCACGATCAACAGCCATCAATTTCCTGATCTGGCGCATTTTGAAAAGACTTGCTTTACAGGGATCCTCACAGACCGATGAACCAAATGCCAAGAGTACCCATTTTCCCTTGTATCCATTAACATTAACTTTCTTATGATTTGGGCCCTGAAAGTCTAACGAATCCAAAGGTACCCTTGGATTCAGTAGTTTCCCATAATTAGTTGTTCCCAAATTAAAATAATCACCATAATTATAAAGCAAGAATGAGGCGATATAGGGTGCTGAAAACAATAACAACATAATGATCAAGATGGTTCTTGTTTTCTTACGTCGCTGAAGTCCCTCTTCTGTCAGCTCTTCATTCATTCTGTTTCTCCTTCGATTTACTGAAACTCATATAAATAAATGTTATCAAAGCGATCAATGCTAACGAGAACCACATAATTGCATATCCTGTATGCATCACAGTTTTTGGATTAAAAACCGGCCATTCTCTTATAAAATCTGTTCCTTCTTCAGGTGCCTGATAGATCACGAATGGAAAAATTTTGAACGGTGCTTCTTCGCTATATTTCTCAAGATCTATATATAGCCAGAGGTTTTTTTCATCAACATTTAGTTTTTCGACCGAGCTAGGTACAAATGGTCGTTTTGATGGCATTCTTAAACTACCAGCGATTTGTTGAATTTCTTTGCTTACGTTAATTTCCGGCAGTGGCTCCCGCCTGTTTTTTTTTGGAACCCAGCCTCGGTTAACAAGCACATATTGATCATTATTTTCTAGTTTAAAGGGAACATATACATAAAATCCATATACTCCATCATGAACTACATTATCTATATAAGTAATACCTTTTCTTTCAAAGTGCCCTCTAACCTTCACTTTTCTATACTTGAGCTCAGCTATATCAAAGCGCGTTAACTCATTCAGGTTGATAATTTCAGCATGATTTTTCTCATTTATCTGCCGCTCTATTTCAAGTTTTTCACTACGACGGGAAACCTGCCAGAAACCTAATGAAGTCAACAAAGAAATAATTACCAATGCTAAAACTACTGTTTTTATTTCTAGATTAAAATGATCAGTATCTATTTTCATATCAACTACGTTTCCAGATAATAAATAGTAGAGTAGAATTCAAGAACATAACAATATTGTTATAAAAATTGGCAAGGTGAAATATGTATTTTAAAATTATAATTTTAGTTACCCTGGCATTGATACTTTTAAGCCTTGGCTCAGGTGTGGCCTTTTTGTACAAAGACTCTGGTAGCAGTAAACGGCTTGTGACATCATTGACTATCAGGGTAATACTCTCCATCACCCTATTTGCATTGATAATTTTTGGCTACCTGACAGGGCAGATACAGCCACATGGTATCTAAGTCCATTTTTCGATCTCCAGAATAAGCAAAGGCCGCCATTTGGCGACCTTTGCTTATTTATAAACAAACTTCTTCTATAGCCAATAGACGAAGATAAATAATCCTAACCAGACAACATCCACAAAATGCCAGTACCAGGCAACAGCCTCAAACCCGAAATGATCATGCTCTGAGAAATGCCCTTTTAATGTCCGTCCAAGAATGGCCATCAACATAATGGCACCAACAACGACATGGAAACCATGAAAACCCGTTAGCAAGTAAAAGACTGAACCATAAAGTCCAGAATGTAAGGTTAAATTCATTTCATGGTAAGCATGTCCATATTCTTTTACCTGTAACAAGAAAAAAGTGACACCCAATAAAACTGTCAAGACCAGACCTATATTTAACTGCCTTCTGTTATTCTTTTTTAATCCCCAATGGGCCCAGGTTAAAGTACCACCACTAGACAACAATATTGCAGTATTTAATGCAGGAATCCCCCAGGCAGCCATTGCTTCTCTGGCTTCTGAGTACTGACCCTTAATACCAGCGGCAGGATCGGGTAGATTTAATAATGGCCAGGTGCTTTTGAAGTTTTCCCATAACATATGTGTTTTACCAAGATGTCCTTCACCACCAAGATAGGGCAGAGTCAACTCACGCAGGTAATAATAACTTCCAAAAAAACAGGCAAAAAAGAAAACTTCAGACCCTATAAACCACATCATTCCCTGTCTGAATGAGGCATCAACCTGCGAATTGTAATCTCCTGCCTTAGATTCACCAATTACTTCACCAAACCATCCAAAGAACAGTGTTCCCATGATGATAAAGCCAAGAATAATCATCAACGTAGCACCCTGAATATGATTAATAGCCAGAGCCACACCCGCCAATAATGTCAATACACCCAGACTTGCAATGATTGGCCATTTGCTTCCTTCAGGTACAAAATACTGATCATGAGTTGTCATTTTTTATCACCTCATTTTTATAGGTAGTTATTTTTATCGTATTATCCTTCATGCTTAACGCTGACAGGCAATTCCACTTCTCGGGTATCTCGAATTGACTCTCTATTAGTATCCATAAATGTGTATGAAAGTGTCAGGATTTTTATATCCTCAGGCAAAGCAGGATCAATCACAAACTTTAAAGGCATATCTCTTCCTTCACCTGCATCCATGGTTTGTTGCGTAAAACAAAAACATTCTGTTTTATGGAAATAGGTTGCCGCTTGCCATGGAGTAATCCCAGGAACAGCCTTTGCGACAATTTTATGATCAGTTTTGTTTTTTGCATAATAGCTGACTTCGTAGGATTGACCCGGGTGAACATTAATCTTCTTCACTTCAGGATAAAAATCCCAACGCAGATTTTCATTTAACAATGCATCAAACTGGATTGTGACCCATCGGTCTTTTTGTACTTTTGTAGTGCTTGAATCAACAATACGACCTGTTCCTGACGAGCCACTAATACCAATTCCAGTAGCATTACAAACAAGGCGATACAAAGGTACCATTGCAAACCCAAAACCAAACATTCCTACAACAATCAGGCCAAGTATTAATGTTGTTTTTCGATTTTTATTCTGTCCCGTCTTCTCTCGTTTTTCTGGCACACTCATGTGGGTATCTTTGCTCCACTCAGAGCATACATCGTCGTCAACATAGCTAATATTGCAATAACCCCCAAAACTAATGCGAGCCTTTTATTTGCTTTATCCAGCTTTTGATTCTTTTCATCCATTAATACACCTGCCCTCGAATATCGGTAATTGTGCGAGTTCTCTGACAAAGATCAGAGAACTCAAGATACACTTTACTTCACTACCGGTGGTGTCGCATAACTATGGAATGGTGGCGGGGAAGACAGATCCCATTCCAATCCAGTGGTACCCACTTGTGCACCTTCCCATGGCTTATTGCCAGCTTTAACGCCACCTTTAACTGTTTTGATGACAATATAAAGGAATAACAAGTGTGAAATACCATAAGCAAATGCTGCAATACTTGAAAGCATGTTTAAATCCGCGAAAGCAGGATTATAATCAACAATACGTCTTGGCATACCAGCCAATCCGTAGAAATGTTGAGGAAAGAAAGTCAGGTTGAATGCTATTACATTCCACCAGAAAAATATCTTGCCCAGTCTTTCGTCATACATGTTTCCTGTCCATTTCGGAAGCCAATAAAAGGCTGCTGCAAATAAGCCAAGCAATGCACCTGGTATTAATGCGTAGTGAAAGTGAGCGACTACAAACATACTATCATGATATTCAAGATCAGCAGGAACCACTGCCAGCATGATGCCTGTGACACCTGCAAAAGAGAACATTAAAACGATTGATACCGCGAACAACATCGGTGTTTCAAACGTCATCGCACCACGCCACATGGTCATCATGAAGTTCAGCAGCATCAGACCAACAGGAATCGAGATCAGGATCGTAATGATCATGAACCACGTAGTTGGTCCAGCAGCCATTCCTACAGTGTATTGATGATGGGCCCATGCAACTAATCCCAATGTAAACAGAACCGCCATACCACCAACCAGTGACTTATAACCAAAAAGTGGCTTACGAGAAAAAGTGGGGATAATCATTGCTATTACACCGATGGAGGGCAGCAACAGAACATATACTTCAGGATGCCCAAAGAACCAGAACAAATGCTGGAATAATACAGGATCACCACCACCAGCGGCATCGAAAAAACTTGTTCCAAAATGTCGATCAAATAACAACATAGTAACACCGCCTGCTAAAACTGGAGCAATGATGATCAACAACAATCCAGTAAACAACCACGCCCAGCAAAACATGGGCATTTTAAACAGAGTCATACCAGGTGCACGCATATTGAGGATGGTAACGACAATATTGATCGAAGCCAGAATAGAAGAGACACCAAGTATATGGACTGTAAAAATGACGAAATCCATACCCATGCCAGCCTGAATCGACAACGGAGGATATAAGGTCCAGCCTGTATTGACCGCAGTCCCGGTTCCAGGCATGAAAGGTACAATAGTCGATAAGATTAACATTACCGCGGCCGCTGGTAACAACCAGAAGCTCAGGTTATTCAACCTCGGCAGCGCCATATCTGGTGCTCCTATCATCATCGGAATCATCCAGTTGGCAAGGCCGGCTGCTGCCGGCATAACCACCGCAAAAACCATGATCAAAGCATGATTTGTCACCATATTATTATAAAAATCTGGCTCCATAAATTGTATACCAGGCATGAATAATTCAGCCCGGATATACATGGCACTGGCACCACCAACAAATAGCATCGTTAATGCAAAAGTCAGGTACATGGTACCAATATCTTTGTGATTAGTGCTAAACAACCACCGACCGATACCTTTAGGCGGCCCGTGGTGGTGTTCTTCGTGTGCTACATCAGTACTCATAATACTAACCTCCTTACTTACTTATTTGTTTGTTTGACCGCTTAACTCAGCGTTATTGCCGTCAACGTTATCCCGATAATACTAAAATCTACTATCTTTCTGCTGCAACATCTTTAGGCTGCACAACATCACCTGTATTATTACCCCAAGCGTTTCGCTCGTAGGTAATGATTGCAGCGATTTCCAAATCATTAAACTGATCCTTCCAAGCTGCCATAGCGGTTCCTGCAACACCATTCAGAACCGTTTGTATATGAACTTTCACATCACCTGTCGCCTTGGCACTCCCTTTAAGCGCCTTGAATACACCTGGAACGCCTTCACCTGTCACCTGATGGCACGCAGCGCAGGTTTTATTAAATGCCTCTTCACCTTTTGCCATCATCTCTTCCATCGTCCACTCTTTGTCAGAAGAAGCTTCTGCCGCTGCCGCTGCCGCTGCTGCCACTTGCTGATCCCGCCATTCGGCAAACTTTTCTTTGCTGACCGCCTTCACAACAATAGGCATAAATGCATGTCCTGTCCCACAGTTTTCCGCACATTGGCCTCGATATGTACCTTCTCTCAGAATCTCAGTTCTTGTTTCTGTGATATAGCCAGGGATCGCATCTACTTTAAAGGCTATTGCAGGAACCCACCAATCATGAAGAACATCTGTTGTTGTGTGTAATAAGCGAACTTTTGTGTTGACTGGAAGAACCAGAGGTTTATCCACATCTCTCAGATAAAATTCATCTTCTGGAGTGAGATCTTTGTTGAGGTTACTGGTGAACTTCACACCAGAATCAAGATATTCGTAAGACCATTTCCACTGGGAGCCGGTAATTTTTACAGTCATATCCGCCTCGGCATGCTCATCAAAGATCGTATCCAGAGTATGATGCGCACTTTTTGCAATGGCAAAGTCGACACCTAATACAAATATGGGAACCAATAGCCATGCCCATCGACCAAACCAACTTTTGTGAAAATTCTGATCAGGTACATAACCCTTGTCTTTACGATGCACTATCAGTGAATACACGACGATAAGGGTGACAATAACCATAATGATGGTCGCGATCAGAGAGGTCATCATATGCAGATCAAATATCTGCTGGACGACAGGATCTGCTGGCTCTGGCAGATTGTATTTATTTGCGTATGCATTATTAACCAGAAGTGAACTGACCACTCCTGTAGCACTGGCAATTTTGTTCTTGATATAGTTCATGCCACTCTCCACACTGGTAAATATCTTTAACACTTAGAATCTTCTTCAGAAATGAGCTGTCTGGCGCCTACCTGAAAAACTGATTCTTGTAGCGCTTCAGCTAGCTCTTCTCGCTCACTATTCGTTAAACAAGATGCCAGTTCTACTACCCGGCCATGGGAACGAATAGTCAGCTTGTTTGGATACCAGTTATGATGACTTTTCTTTAATTCCACCTGAGCCCAGTGTGGATTAAAATTCCACTCTGTCCGCTCCGATCCTCCCAATTTGATGACACGAATTTCATGTTCATTGATAGAGATCATTTCAACTTGTCGATTGCTTTTAAGTACAAGACGAAGAATGTACCCGATAAATGCGACTTCCAGAACTGTGAACGGAACAACCACCCAAGCACCCAGCAAAACAAATCGCAGCAAAACAAGTAGTGAAATCAATACAACAACGGCAAAAACAACGATCGCACCATGCTTTGTAAGCGATGCATTGGGTTGAACCACGAAAAAACGTTCTGATTCTCCCGGTTTTGATTCTGCCGAAATCAATCTGATATCCTAATTTATTATAATAATCGAGATCAATTTCTTTTTCTCGATAGTACGTATCGTAACCCAAGAAGGCGAGTGCGACAATATGTCTCATCATTTATCTTGCAGTTTCTACAACCATCACTATCATTTTCTTCACTATCAGGGAGATCTTCTTATCGTCATCAGTTTCGAATAAAGTACGCATATGTGCATATCGACTTTATCCAGATCATACTCCTTTCTGATCATTATTTTCCTGATCCTGTTAACAAACAGCAGAGTCGCTCTTTCAGAATCCTCAACGAATGAGCCCTCTTCACTTCTTATACTCAAAGAGATGAAACAGTCCAGCCTGCTCGTTGTCGATCCATCAGGAAATGAAATACAAAGTCATCACGCCGATCGTCCGATGATACCAGCTTCGACTATGAAACTACTCACAGCACTACTCGCATTAGAAACATGGGGTAGCGATCACCGATTTGTGACAGACTTCGCTCTCGATCAGAAGAACTACCTCTGGGTAAAAGGGTATGGTGATCCTTTTCTGATTTCGGAAGAAATTGATCTGATCGTTATCGCCTTGAAAAAAAGAGGGCTTAAAAAGATTAACGGGATCGGAGTTGATGATAGTTATTTTTCTTCTGACATCATCATTGACGGGCAATCAAAAACAGATAATCCTTATGATGCTCCACTCAGTGCACTGGCGGCCAACTTCAATACAATCAATGTAAAAAGGAAGGATCAAAAAACCTTCAGTGCAGAACCTCAGACCCCGCTGACGCCTCTGATCAAACATTTAGCAAAAGATCTACCGATCGGAACACATCGTATTAACCTTGGTGAACAAACACAAAGCCCCCGTTATTTTGCCGAGATCTTAATGGCCAAACTGGAGGCTCAAGGTATCCGGATCACAAATAAATTAATCGAAGGGACGATTCCAGACACAATATTTCCTTTTTATCGTCATCAAAATTCTCATGATTTATCTGAGATAATTTCTGCCATGTTGCAATATTCAAATAACTTTATTGCAAACCAGTTATTTCTATTGCTGGGTGTGGAGGAAAAGGGGGCTCCCGCCACAATGGATAAATCACGATCAACTATCCGCTCAAAAGTCCAAAAATTATTTGGCTGGCAAAATTATGCTGTTCGAGAAGGAGCTGGACTATCCCGGGACAACAGACTCAGCGCCAGGCAACTGATCGATATTCTTCAACACTTTTTGCCTTACCGCGATCTGATCAGCCGACAAAACGATCGAATATTGGCCAAAAGTGGCACCCTGAAGGGGGTTAGTACCTACGCGGGCTACCTGTTTCGATCTGACCAGTGGATGCCTTTCGCACTGATGATCAATCAGTCCGTACCTTATAACTTCCGTAAGAAAGTTGCTCTGGAATTATTGAAATGAGCTTTCGAGTTTCTTTCAGGACAGAAATAAAGGATACGAGAAAAAGACACCCGTACCCTTCAAGTTTCCACCAATAACTCTGCTAAATTCAAGAACCGTTTTCAACCATATAATCAACTGCAGCCTTCACATCCTCATCCGGTAGATCAGCTTTACCACCTTTTGGAGGCATCATCCCTTTACCCATAAACCCATGGAGAGCATGATCGTACAGCGTATCTTTACCCTTGGCTATACGTGGAGCCCATGCTTCTTTATCTCCAAATTTGGGCGCTCCGGCAACACCTGTTTTATGACACAGGGAACAGGTACCATCAAATACTTCTTTACCCTTCCCCCCAGCAGATGCGACAGCATCAGGTGCTGTTTCTTCTGAAACCGCAGGGGCTTCTTCGGTCGCTGCAGCAGCAGGTGCAGCGCCAACGGCTGCCAACATATAATTTACTGCTGCCTTAACATCATCATCAGCAAGATCG
>JALSSM010000191.1 GCA_026984275.1 Gammaproteobacteria bacterium | reverse complement strand
TTATATCTTTCAGCAAAGCTGCATCGACAGGTGAGGTTTTTATCCTTGCCTGTAACTGATAACAACGCAAAACAGTGCTTGCCGGTTTATAGTGTTGCAGAAAGGTCTTCCACTTTTCCCTTCGTGCAAGTGAATATAACCAGCGTACCCGCAAGCGTCTGGCTAACGGTGTGCCGGCATTGTCGATAAGAAACTTTTCGATTTCTTTAGTCGGTTTACTGGCGATCTCGTTATAAAGATGTGCGAACTGTAGATAAGGATAAAGTGGATAATCCTTTAAGCCTTTTGAAAGTTTTGCCAGATTATATTCCTTGCCCGACTGAATTGTTTTATAAGCCTCTTTAAAAAGCTTACGCTGCTGTTCTCTTTCGCCCGCGAGAGCGATCGAAGGAAGTAATAGCAATAAAGAAAAATAAATAAAAAAGGATCTCATGTTTTCCTTCCTTAGCATTACAAGCTCCTCGATTTTCATGTGTTAATCATATGATATTTCCCGACGCTGAACTACAACAGACTGTTACAATATCAAACATGATTGTTTTAGTTGCCTATCTTTTCACAGGGGTCATCGCAGGCATTACGGCCGGACTATTAGGGCTGGGTGGTGGTGCGATTATTGTTCCCATACTCTACTCTATTTTTGTGATGCTTGATCTGGCTCCCGGATCAACCATGCAACTGGCCGTTGGAACATCATTAGCAACCATCGTTTTCACCGCCATGTCCTCCAGTCTTACTCACTACCGCCTGGGTAATGTGCAGGTTAAAACCGTTCTCTATCTGGTTCCCGGTATTATTATTGGAGCCCTGCTGGGAGCAGCCGTTGCGGATTATTTACCAACAGATACTCTGAGACGCATCTTTGGTATCTTTGAAATATTAATCGCCATGCAAATTGGCTTTGGTTTCAAACCTTCTGCACACAGCACATTACCTGCTCCGGTCGGGCTTGCTGCATCCGGTGGTATCATCGGGACAATTTCATCGATCATGGGGATTGGTGGTGGCTCTTTGACAGTACCGTTTTTGCTCTGGTGTAATGTTTCCATGCGAAAAGCGGTTGGCACTTCCGCCGCCGTTGGTTTACCTATCGCAATTGCCGGTGTGATTGGCTTTATCGTTGCAGGACTGGATAACACTGGCTTGCCTGAGTGGAGTCTGGGATATGTTTTTTTGCCTGCTGCACTTTGTATTATTGCTACCAGCATATTCTTCGCTCCCATCGGCGCGAAACTGGCACATCGTTTACCCATACTGACCCTGAGGCGGATTTTTGCTGTGTTTCTGGCTCTGGTGGGCCTGAAAATGGTTTTTTAATTCCCCTATCCCATTGTTTTTTAAGTATAATTATAATTTTATTGAGTAATTCATGATTTATGGCTGTCCAACACCACATTGAGATTACGACTCGGGGGCGAGGAACTCATGAAATTACATCTGAAGTTGAAGCTGTAGTTTCACGATCAGGCATAGCGACAGGGCTGTGTAATATCTTTTTGCAGCATACCAGCGCATCTCTCATCCTTTGTGAAAATGCTGATCCTGATGTGTTGCGTGATCTGGAAGCATTTGCACAACGCCTGGTACCCGATGGTGATCCATTGTTCATTCACACAATGGAAGGGCCGGATGATATGCCGGCACATATAAGAACTGTGTTGACGGATAGTAGCTTATCCATCCCCATTAGTGATGGGAGGTGTTTACTAGGGACATGGCAGGGAATATTTTTATGGGAACATCGCCATGCTCCACATCATCGAAATTTAGTGATTACCATAATTGGAAAGTAAAATAATAGCACTCAAGGTGAGGTTGGAAATGAAAAATATAAACCAGTTTTTTATCCTATTAGTCAGCTTACTTTTTTTAACGCCTGTTCATGCAGAGGCGACGGCCCTGGAGGTGGTTAAAAATACTTCTGACCAGGTCATTGAGCGCCTGAAAAATGAACCTGATCCACAAAAAGTCAATCAGGTGGTTGATACACTGATCGCACCTAATTTTGATTTTGAGAAAATGTCGCGTTGGGTGCTTGGTAAAAACTGGCGCAAAGCCTCACCTGAACAAAAGAGCCGTTTTACCGAAGCCTTTCAAAAATTGCTGATCAAGACCTATTCAAAAGCACTGGTTGAATCTGACAATGTGGAAATCAACTATTTACCAGTACATGCCGCTGAAAATAGCAAGAAAGTCACTGTCAAAACCGAGATCGATCGAAAAAATGGCGGGCCCAGGATCCCGATCAATTATCGTTTGTATAAAGCCGATGAAGGCTGGAAAGTTTACGACGTCTCAATTGATGGTGTCAGTCTGGTTTCCACCTATCGTGGTTCTTTCAATGATGAGATCAAAAAGAAAGGTCTGGAAGAGTTAATTACAAGCCTTGAGGCCAAAACATAATTTTTTTCAGCCCGGGCAGAAATATATGCCCAGGCTATAATGTTTTCTCAATAAGTTGAGCCAGTGTTTCAATATGATCGGTATTGTCATTTAAGGCTGGAATATAGCGCAATGCTTCGCCACCACTTTCAATAAAGAATTCCTGATTCTGCATCGCGATCTCTTCCAGCGTTTCCAGACAGTCTGCAGAAAATCCTGGGCAGATCACATCAATTTTTTTCATGCCATTGGCTGCCAGAGATCTCACTGTTTCATCTGTATAAGGTGTGAGCCATTCTTTCGCTCCTACCCGCGACTGAAAGCTGACCTTCCATTCACCTTCAGCCAGCCCCAGTTTTTCTACCACCAGGCGCGTCGTATCCAGACACTGATCCTGATATGGCTCGTCATCACCAAGATATTCCTTCGGTAAACCATGATAAGAAAACAGTAACATCTCCCCCGCCCCGTTTTTCTGACGGAAATTTATTATGGAATTTGCCAGTGCCTCAATATATCCAGCATGATCATAATAGTCGCCAATCAACCTGATATTGGGCATTGGATCCCATTTTTTGACGGCTTTCGCTACAGCATCACAGGTTGAAACGGTTGTCGTCGTCGAATACTGAGGATAAAGAGGAAAAACAATTAAATTCTCC
>JALSSM010000190.1 GCA_026984275.1 Gammaproteobacteria bacterium | reverse complement strand
CATGCTTGATCTTGCTCTCCATGAGGGTAAAGGCCCGATTACCCTGGCAGAAATTTCTGTCCGTCAGGGTATCTCACTTTCCTATCTTGAGCAATTATTCTCCCGCCTGAGAAAAAAAGATCTGGTTAGTAGCACCAGAGGCCCGGGCGGAGGGTATCGGCTGGGGAAACCAATGAAAGAAATTTCTGTGGCCGGTGTTATAAGTGCCGTTGATGAAAGTGTCGATGCGACAAAATGTGGTGGTGATAAAAATTGTCAGGGAGATGAGCGTTGCCTGACGCATGAATTATGGGAAGAACTCAGCGATCAGATTTATGTTTTTCTCAATGGAATTTCGCTCGGTGATCTTGTTAACCGGAAAAATGTCAAAGAAGTTTCACGAAGACAGGAAGACAAAATTATCGATACAGCTTTATTAAACAAGGAGGCGAGTTAAATGACATTAACAGAAAGAGCCGCAGAACATGTCAAAAGATTTCTCAGCTCTCATGAAGGGGCAAAAGCGTTACGTGTCAGTGTCAAACCGACAGGTTGTTCCGGTTTTTCATATGTGGTGGATACCGCTGATCAGATCAATGATAACGATGAGGTTTTCGAATCCCGGGGAATCAAAATAGTTGTTGCAGATAACAGCATTAAATATCTCGAAGGTACTGAGCTGGATTATGTCAGGGAAGGGATAAATGAAGGGTTCCGGTTTAATAACCCCAATGTTGCAGAAACCTGTGGCTGTGGTGAAAGTTTTACGATTGAGTAATTGAGAATGAGCACAAAACAACAAGATGTCGAATCACTGGTCGGCAAGGAATATGAGGCTGGTTTCATTACCGATGTAGAAACCGATACGGTTCCACCGGGCCTGAGCGAGGATGTTATTCGATTGATCTCAACGAAAAAAGAAGAGCCAGAATGGTTGCTGGAATGGCGTCTCAAAGCTTATCGCCACTGGCTGACCATGACTGAACCAACCTGGCCGAACGTGCATTATCCGCCCATCGATTTTCAGGCGATCTCATATTATTCTGCTCCTAAATCAAAAGAAGATGGACCAAAAAGCCTGGATGAGGTTGATCCAAAACTGTTAGAAACCTATGACAAACTGGGCATTCCTTTACGCGAACAGGAAATGCTCGCGGGTGTCGCCGTTGATGCCGTGTTTGATAGTGTGTCTGTGGCGACAACGTTTAAAGAAAAACTGGCCGATGCGGGGGTGATTTTTGGATCATTTTCAGAGGCAGTAAAGAACCATCCAGAGCTGGTGAATCAATATTTAGGATCGGTTGTTCCCGCAGCAGATAATTATTATGCAGCTCTGAACTCGGCTGTCTTTACCGACGGATCGTTTTGTTATATCCCCAAAGGTGTACGCTGCCCGATGGAGCTTTCTACCTATTTTCGAATCAATGCGTCCAATACCGGACAGTTTGAACGAACGTTGATCATTGCTGACGAAGGCAGCCACGTGAGTTATCTGGAAGGTTGCACCGCTCCGATGCGAGATGAAAACCAGCTGCATGCTGCGGTTGTTGAACTGGTGGCGCTGGATGATGCCGAGATTAAATATTCTACCGTACAGAACTGGTATCCGGGTGACGAAAAGGGTGTCGGTGGTATTTATAATTTCGTTACTAAACGTGCCGATTGTCGTGGTAAAAACGCCAAGGTTTCCTGGACTCAGGTTGAAACCGGATCAGCCATTACCTGGAAGTATCCAAGCTGTATTCTCCGTGGTGATAATTCAGTGGGTGAGTTTTACTCTGTGGCATTGACGAATAATTATCAACAGGCGGATACTGGCACCAAAATGATCCATCTGGGTAAAAACACGCGAAGCACGATCATTTCCAAGGGTATTTCTGCGGGGCGAGCACAAAATGCCTATCGAGGGTTGGTCAAGATCACCAAAAATGCCGATGACTCAAGAAATTTCACACAATGTGATTCGTTGTTAATCGGTGATCGTTGCGGTGCTCATACTTTTCCCTACATCGAAGTGAAGAATAATACAGCACAAGTTGAACACGAGGCATCAACCTCCAAGATCGACGAGGATCAATTATTTTATTGTGTGCAACGTGGCATTTCCGAGGAAGACGCTGTCAACATGATTGTCAATGGCTTTTGTAAAGAAGTCTTTAAAGAATTACCCATGGAGTTTGCCGTAGAAGCACAAAAACTTTTAGCCGTGAGTCTTGAAGGTGCTGTGGGTTAGTTAAACAGGAAAAAAGAATGCTGAATATTTCAAATTTACACGTTAATGTTGAAGGGAAAGAAATCCTTAAAGGTTTGAACCTGGATGTAAAGGCTGGTGAAGTCCATGCCATCATGGGTCCGAATGGTTCGGGTAAAAGCACGCTGGCACATGTGCTTAGTGGACGAGACGGTTATCAGGTTACCGAGGGTACAGTCCGGTTTGAAGGTAAAAATCTGCTGGAGCTGGCACCAGAAGAGCGTGCCCGTGAAGGTGTGTTTCTCGCTTTCCAATATCCGGTAGAAATTCCCGGTGTCAACAATGCCTATTTGTTGAAAGCGGCATTAAATGCCATCCGCAAACATCGTGGTCTTGAAGAGCTCGATGCAATAGAGTTTATGGCGCTGGTAAAAGATAAAGTTGCATTGGTACAGCTAAAAGAGGATCTGTTAACCCGTTCTGTGAATGAAGGTTTTTCAGGCGGAGAAAAAAAACGAAACGAAATCTTCCAGATGGCCGTACTGGAACCTAAACTTGCGATCCTTGATGAGACCGATTCCGGTCTTGATATTGATGCGTTGAAAATTGTTGCTGAAGGAGTCAATGCCTTACGTAGTCCTGATCGAAGCATGATTATGATCACCCATTATCAACGCTTATTAAATTACATTGAACCGGATTATGTACACGTGCTTGCTGATGGACAGATCATAAAATCAGGTGGCAAGGAACTGGCACTGGAGCTTGAAAAACGCGGTTATGACTGGGTGCGTGAAGAGGCTGCGTAATGGAAAGCTGGTTATCAAAATTTGTTGAGAGCAAAGACTCTTTGCCGGAAACATCACTGGCCTGGTTGAAAGA
>JALSSM010000189.1 GCA_026984275.1 Gammaproteobacteria bacterium | reverse complement strand
TTTATCTGATCGTGATCGCTGGATTTGTGATCAGGTCGGCGAAACTTTACGTGAAAAAGGTTTGATGTTTGTAGGACTCGATATCATTGGTGATTATCTGACAGAAATAAATGTGACCAGTCCAACCTGTATTCGCGAACTTGATGCTCTTTATGATCTGGATATTGCCAGTGATCTGATGGATTCCATCGAGAAAAAATTAGCCTGATGAAAAAAATCATTGGCTTGTTGCTAATCTCGCTTTTGCTTTGTGCCTGTAGTGATCCAAAACAGGAAGTTCATAAATATTCATTTTTTGCCTTCGGGACGATTATTGAATTAACGATTTCTGGTGTTGAGAAGTCGCTGGCTGATCAGGCTGCCGGGGAGTTGGAAACAGATTTTGAACGAATGCACAAAGACTGGCACGCCTGGAATCCTGGTCCGCTGGTCACTATCAATGAACATTTAGCTCGAGGTGAGGCCGCTCCTGTTTCTGAAGATCTGATGCCTTTGTTGATCAAAGCTAAACAGCTGGCTTTGATCAGCGGAGGTACTTTCAATCCTGCGATTGGTGGTTTGTTAGAGCTATGGGGTTATCATGGTGATGATCCACCCACAAGGCCACCAGAAAAGGAAACCATTGAAGACTATCTGAAACATATTCCTGATCTGGCTGATGTGGAGATCAGCGATGGGCTGGTGCGAACGGATAATTCATCTGTACAGTTCGATCTGGGCGGTTTTGCAAAAGGTTATGGCATTGATCGTGCTATCGATCATTTAAAGGCGCTGGGTATAGAAAATGCCATCGTCAATGCGGGTGGTGACTTGAAAGTGATCGGCCAACGTTATGATCGGCCCTGGCGTATCGGGATACGCAATCCCAGAAAGGCGGGAGTGATGGCATCGCTGGATGTAAACGATGGTGAGAGTGTATTTACATCAGGTGACTATGAGCGCTATTTTATCTATGAGGGAAAGCGATACCATCATATTCTGGATCCACGTACCGGCTATCCTGCCAGCGATTTTATCTCAGTGACGATCATTACTGAGGATGCTGCGCTGGCTGATGCGGCGGCAACAGCTGTGTTCGTAGCCGGGATAAAAGATTGGCAGCTTGTTGCTGATCGTATGGGGCTTAATAAAGTCATGGTGGTGGAAAAAAACGGTGTGATACACATGACGCCAGAAATGAAACCACGAATGCAAATGGTGGTCGAAACAATTAATGTTCAAGACAGGTGACAAGCTGGTTCTGATCAGTGCGCTGGTTTTTGTGGGTTGGCTATATGGTCAATTCTGGTTTAGTGATGGGCGTGGTGATTTTGCTCAGATCACAATTGATGGTAAGGAACAGCAATTGGTCAGTCTGGCTGAAAATAAAATTTTAGAAATGAGAGGCAAGACAGGAGTCTCAGAACTTGAAATTAATGATGGAAGAATCCGTTTTAAACATTCACCCTGTCCGAACCAGATTTGTGTGCACGCAGGGTGGTTAGAACATGGTGGAGAATTTGCCGCCTGTTTACCTAATCATGTGGCCGTTGAAATTGTTGCTAATAATACCCTGTTTGACAGTATAAATTTTTGATGTCTACCCTGATCCTGCAACCTTCTCGCGAAGATTATCTCATTGCCTGCCTGGCGGCATTTGCCATTATGATCCATATATTCGAAGCGGCTATCCCAAGCCCATTTCCGGGTGTGAAACCTGGTCTGGCCAACGTGATTACCATCGCAAGCCTGTTGGTTTTTGGCTGGAAAATAGCGGCATGGATATCTTTTCTGCGTGTATTGGTCGGGAGCTTGATGATTGGTACTTTTTTATCACCAACATTTGCTATGAGTCTTGCAGGAGCCATCTCCAGTATTTTTCTTTTAGGTATTTGCTGGAAGATTTTTGGCCATCGACTGGGTGCTATTGGATATAGCATTCTTGCGGCATTTGCACATATGGCAGGACAGTTTTTAATGGCTTACCTGTTATTTATCCCACACCCGGGTTTGCTAAAGCTACTACCCATTTTCATGACACTGGCACTGGTCTTCGGTTTACTAAGCGGTATAATCGCCGCCGCAATGATTAGGAAAGTTCCTCACTGATGGCAATTCGGCAACAGCAATCCAGCTATTCGGCTGGATCCAGCGATATGATGGCGATGGCGATCGGTTTTGCGATCATCATCCACGCCGTCGGGATTTTTGGCATCAGTTTCAGTAATGAAGATGATGAGAATCCCGATGTTGAAACGATCGAAGTCATCCTGGTACAGCAATCCAGTGAAGAGGCCCCAGAAGAAGCGGACTTTCTTGCCCAGGCCAATCTGGAAGGTGGTGGTGAAAGTGAGGAGTCTGAACGACCAGCTACACCTTTTGTAGCACCTAACCCGGAGCAATCACCCGAAATTGTTACTCCTAGTTCAGCCCCCTTCGAGCCGATGACAAAACCGGCAGAAGTATCAGAAGTGACCTTAAAAGCAGAAATACCCGTTGAGGAAGAACCAGAAGAAGCCAAGGAAGAACAGGAAAAGCCTGTCGTAAAGACAGAAGAATTAATAGCTGTAGAAACTAAAAAGCCTGAAGTTCAAATTCCTGAGCCAGAAAATAAGCCTCAACCTGAATCAACGGAAACCAAAGAACCGGAGCCAGTCAAAGCACCAGATCCAAAACCAGAAACGCCTTCAGCTACCGAATTAATGGACATGAGTATGAAAATGGCCAGTCTCAGTGCAGAGATTGATCGAAGGTTGGAAGCCAAGGCAAAAAGACCTCGCAGAGAGTTTATTTCAGCCAGTACCAGACAATATAAATATGCTGCTTACATGGAAGCATGGCGAGCCAAAGTGGAACGGATCGGAAATATTAACTACCCAGAAGAAGCAAGGCGAAAAAAGATCTCAGGTGTATTACGTATGACCGTCGCACTGAATGCTGATGGGACGATTAATGAGATCACAATAGACAAATCGTCAGGGCATCAGGTGCTGGACGAAGCAGCCATTCATATCGTCAGACTGGCGTCACCTTTTGCAGCTTTTCCCGATAATATCCGTAAAGATGTGGATATTCTGCACATTACCAGAACATGGAAGTTTATGAATAATAGTACATTCTCAGGCAGATAATCTCAGATAAAAAACGCCCTTACTAAAAAGGGCGTAAAAGTATATTACACAGAGGGTTCTGGTTTTAGAAATCTATACTCATTCCTCCATAGAAAGAGATAGGTTCACCGCCAAAGAACCGATAGGTGTTAAATGCATAGTCAGCACGAGTTGAATAATCTACATTCGTCAGATTATCGATCCTGGCATATAGTTTTATGTCCCGCGCTGGGATCAGTTTATTGCCCAAAATTCATCCGGGCTGTAATACCTGCATAGAAGTTACGATCAGGCGCCGGTTCAAAGAAACGTCCACCAAATGCATTGATGCGGATATTACTGTTATAGCTTTCGTCAAATAGATTATTCACACCAAGAAACGGAGTGATCTCCCAATTCCTGAATTCACCTTGGTAACCAACGCGTAGATTGGCAACCTGATAAGAATCTACTTTGGTAGAGTTAGAATTGTTGGCAAATAGACTGCCTACATGTTGTACTTCAAAAATCGTATACATACCACCAGGAGCATAGTATGAGATCTCTCCATAAATCTGATGTTTCGGGATCCCAGGGAGCGTATTACCATCAAAATTATCACCACCTCTGGTTCTGAAAGTATCAAAGGTAAAATCAGAATAGGTGTAGTTAGCAGTAAACTTCAAACCGGGAATGGAAATGGGCTGGAAGGAAAATCCCGCCTCAATACCATCATGAGTTGATTTACCGGCATTTTCAAAGAACTTACGATCAGGCTGTGCTGGAAGTTCGAATGAGACTAACTCATCATCCACATTAATGTGGAAAACGGTAATATCGTAACTGACACTTCCAGGTAATAATCCTTTAATACCGATTTCGTAATTATCGGCTGTTTGCGGTTTAAGATCAGGGTTTAATCCGCCACCATTGGGGTTAGCAAAATCCGCGGTGCCGGGTGTTTCAAACGAAGTCGTGTAGTTGGCATAAAGATTTATACCCTGGTTGAGGCTCCATAAGATACCCACTCTGGGGTTCCATTCATGGAAAGTGACATCGCCCGTTTCATCACCACCGGCGTTGGCAAAGAAGTGATCCTTAACATCAAAATTTACCACATCGTATCGGACACCTGCAGTGAGTCCCAGTGTGTCAGTTATCTGGAATTCATCATGAATAAAGATTCCATAACTGGTGACATTTTCATTTTGATCGAGGGTCAATGCACCACGAACCCCCGTGTTGTTCTGGAAGCGTTTTCGATCATCATCCTGCTTATCGACGTCAAAGCCAACAATGAGACGGTTGTCATGATTGAAGAAATTATCTGAGTATGTGTAATCGGCACCACCTCCAAAAAAGAATCGTTGATAATCGATCTGACCGCCATTCCCCTCGGCAACAGATCCAGAAAAAGGCAGGCGACCACTAAAATTGCGCCAGCTATAGTAATTTCGTAACCTGAATGCATGGTTGTTGCCGATATTATATTTATAAACCAGCCCCAGTTTTTGCTGATCAAACTCTTCTCCAGAATCAAAATCAATATTTCGCTGCCGAGCCTGAGTCGGGTCGGCTTTAACAGCAGCAGCATTAATAGCACCAGGATCTTTATCTTCAGGGGCATCAATAGCAGAAGCAGTCACTGTTAAACTGGAATCCTGCGTGATGTCATAACGAAATTTACTATTAAAAAGAAATTTTTCGGTATCCGAAAAGTCACGATAACCACCATTTTGCATGTGTGAGAAATTCACCAGATAATTCAATGGGCCAGTTTGGCCACCTGTCTTGATCTGTTCCTTATGAAAATCAAATTCACCACCTGAAAATCGGCCTTCGATAAATGGCTCATCAGGACCATCCTCTGTATAAACGTTAATGACACCACCAGAAGATGAGCCGTATAGTGATGAGGAAGGACTCCTCAATACTTCTATCTTGCGAGCTGAACCAATATCGATATCAGAGACAGCAGGAGTACTACCGTCGGCTAAAGTTGAGGGTATTCCATCAGCAAAGATCTTTACACCGCGAATACCAAATGGCGATCTGGCACCAAAGCCACGAATCGAAATACGTAACTCCTGTGCCGCATTATATCGGTTTAAAGCAAATAACCCAGGGACTTTGATCAGGGATTCATCAAGCCCCAGTTGTTGGCGTCCAAACTGAATATCATCCTCGTTCACTACGCTGATGGCAGCAGGGGTTTTATACTGGCTTTCATCAAGACGTGTTGATTGTACGGTTATATCATTTAACTGACGAATATCTTCAGCATTGACGTTTAAAGGGATACTACTGATCAAGGATGCACTGGCAACAATACATCCAAGCCTGATTTTCTTCATCGGGAATTCCTCTCCATTTGTAATTTGTTCTTATTTTAATAAAAAATTATTGTTAATTTTTTAAATTCAGTGATTTTATCTTTGTGCTAATAACACTGTTAATAGCAAAGATTATGCCGTAAGAAAAAGGCAGCTATTCTATTGTTTTTATTGGCTTTGTAAAGAAAAAATTAGAAGGAAATAGCAAGGCTGGTTATTCTGTAACCAATCTGTCTGGTTATTAATAACCAGTTCATGAGGTTCGGCTTGTCCCAGAGAGTTTAATTGTTGGTTATACTAATAATATGTCCAGACTCGATTTAACCGGCCAGTTTTTGATTGCCATGCCAACACTGCTCGATCCAGAGTTTCAGCAGACCGTTACTTATATGTGTGCTCATTCAAACGAAGGAGCAATGGGAATTGTGATCAATCGTCCAATGAAGATTGGGCTGGGGGAGATTCTTTCACAAATGGAATTACCTTCTGATGATCCTGAAATAGAGCAGATCCAGGTTTTTCAGGGCGGTCCGGTTCAACAGGACAGAGGCATTATTATTCATGAACCACCCATAGAGTGGGATTCAACCATCAATGTGAGTGATAATCTTGGTGTCGCAACTTCGCGCGATATTCTGGAGGCGATCTCAAAAGGTGGTGGGCCCAAAAAAGCATTGGTAGCCCTGGGGTATGCCAGTTGGGGAGCTGGCCAGCTTGAACAGGAACTGGCAGAAAACTCATGGCTGAATATACCTGCAGATGAAAGTATTCTGTTTGATACGCCGCCTGAAAAAAGGTGGGAAAAAGCAACCGAATTACTGGGCTTTGATCTGTTTCAAATCTCCAGAGATATTGGTCACGCATGATCCCTGACTATGATCAGTAGGGAGCAGACGATTCTGGCTTTCGATTTTGGTGAAAAAAGGATCGGTGTGGCAAAAGGACAGACCATCAGTCGCACAGCAGAACCTCTGACCATTCTAAAGGTGCACAATGGCAGGATCGATTGGCAAGGTTTGTCAGATTTGATCGAAGAATGGCAACCTGATTTACTGGTGGTGGGTATGCCGACAAATTATGAAGGTGAGGAATTTGGGATTGCTGATCGGGTAAAACGCTTTTGCCGTCAGTTGCAAGGTCGATATCATTTACCTGTTCAGACGATCAACGAAAACCTCTCATCGGTTGAGGCAAGACAACGTTTGGGTAATAAAGCAGATAAACAGGGACTTGACGCCCACGCAGCGCAGGCTATCCTTGAAACCTGGTATGAAGAATCTATGAAAATAGATGGATAAGTTATGACGGTAATCAAAAATAGTGAAACAATTGAAGAGATGATTGCCAAAATGGCGATGGATCTGAAGATCTTTCTGAAAGAACGTGAACGAAAAGATATCGCAATAATCGGTATTCATACAGGTGGCGTCTGGATTGCTGAACGTTTGCATAATCTGCTCAAAATCAAAGAGCCACTGGGCGAATTAAACATTG
The DNA here is from genome assembly GCA_026984275.1 of Gammaproteobacteria bacterium. Classification (GTDB taxonomy): domain Bacteria; phylum Pseudomonadota; class Gammaproteobacteria; order CAJXQU01; family CAJXQU01; genus CAJXQU01. The sequence continues at coordinate 7,118 of JALSSM010000189.1, read as the reverse complement.
CTTTTTATCGGGATGATTTCAGCCGTATTGGGATGCATCCCAGTGTTGAACCATCAAATTTGCCATTTGATGTCGAAGGTAAACATATTATCTTAGTGGATGATATTTTATATACAGGACGAACGATACGGGCTGCGCTCAATGAAATTTTCGATTATGGCCGTCCTGCCAGCGTGACACTGGCCGTTCTTGTGGACAGGGGAGAGCAGGAACTTCCATTCAAGGCCGATGTGGTCGGCACAACGATGTCCCTCTCTGCAGGAGAACATGTTAAACTAACCGGACCAAAAAAATTGACTCTGGTTACTAAATGATAACGGCAGAAAAGCTACCCGAGAACATACAGGTAAATAAAAAAGGCCGCTTAAAACATTTCCTGACGACTGAAGGTCTCAGTCGCCAATTACTGACTGAAATTCTTGATACGGCCGAAAATTTTGCTGGTGTTGGTGAACGTGCGGTAAAAAAAGTTCCTCTTCTTCGTGGTAAAACCATCGCCAATCTTTTTTTTGAACCCAGCACCAGAACCCGCACAACTTTTGAACTGGCGGCAAAAAGACTGTCCGCTGATGTTCTCAATATCAATATAGAATCTTCGGCAACCAAAAAAGGGGAATCACTTCAGGATACACTGCAAACGCTGGAATCCATGCACTGCGATATGTTTGTGGTCAGACATGCCAATAGTGGTGCCGCCCACTTTATTGCATCAATGGTTTCTCCCGGTATCCGCGTGATCAATGCCGGTGACGGACGTCATGCACATCCAACTCAGGCGATGCTTGATGCCTTTACTATACGTCGCCACAGAGGAAGGTTTTCTGGCCTGAAGATCGCGATTGTCGGAGACATTATGCATTCCCGCGTTGCCCGATCTGAGATACATGCGTTTAATACACTGGGAGTAAAAGAGTTACGTGTGATTGCGCCCAAGACGCTCATTCCGGCCTACATGCAGGCACTGGGAGTCAAGGTTTTTCATGATCTGGAAGCGGGTCTGAGAGGCGTCGATGCAGTGATCATGTTGCGCCTGCAAAACGAACGTATGCAGGGCACACTGCTGCCCAGTGCCGATGAATTTTTTAAAATGTATGGCCTGACGGAAGAAAGACTCGCTCATGCTGATCCGGAAGTGATGGTCCTGCATCCGGGACCGATCAATCGAGGTGTTGAAATTGATTCCGAAGTGGCCGATGGTCCACGCTCGGTTATTCTTGAACAGGTTAGTTATGGTATCGCAATCCGTATGGCGGTGATGTCCATGTGCATGGGGAGTGCGGAGTGAATATCTGTATTTCAAAAGGTCGTGTTATTGATCCGGCAAATGGGCTGGATAAAGTAACCAATATCTATATCAGCAAAGGACAAATTGTTGCTGTTGGTAGAAAACCGCCTGGTTTTGAAGTCAAAAAACAGATCAATGTGAAAGGCCAGATTGTTATTCCGGGTCTGGTTGATCTCAGTGCGCGAATCAGGGAGCCTGGTGAACATTGCAAAGCAAATATTGCTTCAGAGACCAGAGCCGCTGCGATAGCCGGGATCACGACTTTATGCTGCCCTCCTGACACAACACCTGTTATCGACACACCAGCAGTGATCGAACTTATCCACCAGAGAGCTGATCAATCTGGTCAGGCGAAAGTCGTCTGTCTGGGTGCACTAACACATGGGCTCCAGGGGCAACGACTGGCTGAAATGTATTCGTTAAAAGAGGCCGGTTGTGTTGGTGTCAGTAATGCCATGCAGGCAATCCCGGATACTGAGGTCATGAGTCGCGCGATGGAATATGCCGTAACTTGTGATCTGACTGTATTTTTACAACCAGAAGATCCGTGGCTGGGTGGTGGCCATATGCATGAAGGTGCATACAGCACACGGATGGGGATCCCACCCATCCCTGAAACGGCTGAAACTGTCGCTCTGGCTCGTGATCTGTTGTTGATTGAAGCAACAGGCGTGCGCGCTCACTTCATGCGCTTATCAACTGCTCGCAGTATAGAAATGATCCGTGATGCACGTAAGAGAGGGCTGCCTGTCACCGCAGATGTCAGTATTCACCAGCTCCATTTCACGGATAAAGATACTGAAAACTACAATAGCCTCTGCCATGTCAAACCACCTTTCCGACATCATTCTGATAAAGAACAGCTGATCGCTGGTGTTAAAGACGGCACGATTACCGCCATCTGTTCTGATCATCAACCACATGATCATGATGCGAAAACGGCTCCTTTCAGTATGACCGAACCAGGTGTTTCAGCGCTGGAAGTTATGCTACCTCTGGCGATACGACTGGCCGATGATGGACAGATCGGATTAAAAACAATTATAAAAACCATGACGGTTGCACCCGCCGGAATTCTTGGTCTGGAGGCCGGTAGCCTGACTCCCGGTTCTGCTGCCGATCTGTGTATTTTTGATCCGGAAAAGAACTGGATGGTGACAGAAAAAAACCTGGTTAGTGAAGGTAAAAACACACCGACATTGGGCTGGGAGATGAAGGGAAAGGTCACGCATACAATCCTCAATGGTCGAATAGTTTATAAACAATAATGGATCATTCTCACCGCCCAGACATACGCAATACCATTTTTGTCGAAGATGCAAAAATCATTCAGCATATTGCTTACGAAGGTGATCAGTTTTTTCTGAAACTGGCAGCTCCAAAAACAGCTAAAACAGCATTACCGGGAAGTTTTGTTCATTTACAGTGTGATGACATGTTACCCATGCGTCGTCCGATGTCCATAATGCGAGTTAATGCAAAAAAAGGCGAGATCGATATTCTCTACAAGAAACATGGTTACGGTACAGCCTTACTGGCCAAACGAAAAGAAGGCGAAAGCCTGAGCGTTATGGGGCCGATCGGACAACCATTCAAACTGCAAAATTACCGTAAAAGGCCTTTACTGATTGGCGGTGGGGTTGGCCTGCCACCCATGGTCTTTCTCGCTGAACATATAAAAAGCACAAAAGAGAATGTCTCGCCATTCGTGATCATGGGATCAGAAGTTCCATTCCCGTTTTTAGTCAAACCTTCGCAAATTATGATCGGAGGGATGCCCGATGGTGTTATTGCAACGATGCCACTCATGGAAGACTGGAACATTGCTTGCCGTCTGACCAGCTTACAGGGTTACGCCGGATGTCATGAAGGTTATGTCACCGATCTGGCACGGCACTGGCTGGATGCGATGACTGAAGAACAACGATCAGAAGTAGAAATTTTTACCTGTGGCCCAACACCCATGTTGAAAGCCGTTAAGTCTCTCGCAGCGGAATACGAACTCCCCTGTCAGGTATCGTTGGAAGAATACATGGCCTGTGCTGTTGGTGGTTGTGCCGGATGTGTTGTCGAAATCGAAACAGAAAATGGACCGGCGATGAAAAGGGTTTGTGTCGATGGTCCAATCTTTGATGCGAGTACAGTTGTCTTTCGATAAGTTAATTGGTAACTCCCGATCCGTCAGTAGTAATCAGCAAGGCATTCACCCTGATCTGGAGATCGTTGTTAATCGTCATTTACAAAATCCTTATCAGAAACCCGTCCCAGAATACGCGTATCAGATTCTTGATCAGATTGAAAAGAAACGACGGGAAACAGGTGGGAAACTGATCCTGGATTCCGGCTGTGGAACAGGCGCAAGTACATTAAATCTGGCCGAACAATATCCTCAGGATTTGATCGTAGGCATTGATCAATCTGAATATCGCCTCAGCAAATGCAAAGAAAAAAATAATGTCCTTTTTTTCAGAGCCAACCTGGTGGATAGCTGGATATTGATGGATCAGAAAGGTTGGAAGATTGACCAGCATTATCTTCTCTACCCCAATCCCTGGCCGAAAAAGAAACATCTGCAACGACGCTGGCATGGCCATCCTGTTTTTCCAATGTTGATCAAACTTGGGGGAGTACTGGAAATCAGATCAAACTGGAAAACTTACCTCGACGAATTTTCACAAGCCGTCGAGATAATGACAGGTCATTTATCTTCGATTGAAGAATTTATGCCCACAGAATTTTTGACACCTTTTGAAAAAAAATATCATGCTAGTGGGCAAAGACTTTATCGCTACCAGATAACTTTGTGATGATTTCCTGTATCAGAAAAAAGAAGTTATTCTGGGTCAGATAAGATTAAGCCCCACTTTGTTCTATGACTTTTCTCAGTGTTGCAGCTAATTCAACAGGCTGGAATTTGGGTACATACGCATCAGCACCAACACCTTCACCAAGTGCCATATTCGCTTCAGAACTGAGGGAAGAATGCATAATCACCGGGATACCACTAAAGCGTGGATCCTCCTTAATTCTTCTGGTTAATACATAACCATCCATTTCCGGCATTTCTACATCGGTGAGGACTGCCTGAACCAGATCGGATACAGGTTTTCCAAGCGTTTCAGCCTGCTCTGCTATCTCTTTTAGTTTCTCCCAGGCCAGCGCACCATTATTAGCGCCTGTATGTCTAATACCAAGATGATCCAGCGTACTGGTGACCTGATCACGTGCAATTTTGGAGTCGTCAGCAAATAAGACTGTAATATTCCCATCAAAAATATTTTCTTCTATACCATCAAAAATTTCTTCATCATCATAAAAAGAAACCGTTTCAGCCAGGACTTTTTCCACATCCATGATCATAACCAGCTGTCCATCTTCCATCTCGGAGACCGCAGTGACCAGACCACCCATACGATTAGCGATCATCGGAGGCGGTGCTTTTACATCATCCCAGTCCAAGCGTTTGATGGTGTCAACAGTATTAACGAGGAAGCCCTGAACGTGTTTGTTATATTCAGTGATCATCAGGATGCCAGTATCATCTTCTGTTTGAAGTCCACAGAATTTTGGCAGATTGATGACTGGCACCATGACGCCCCGCAGACTAACCATGCCCTCAACACCGTTTGGCATATCGGGTGCACGGGTAATTTCAGGAACATGCATAACTTCTCTGACCTTAAATACATTGATCCCGAATAATTCATTTCTACCTGTAAGGGCGTCAATACCCAGACTGAATAACAAAACTTCAAGCCGGTTAGTCCCGGCAAGTTTGGTACGATCATCTATGGATTGCATCAAATTTGACATATTTCACCTTCTATTTCTTGTCTTCCTGGATGAACAACATGAAAACTGAGTCTAAAGTTTTCGGTATTTTTCAGATAGCCATGCATTTTGCATTCCAGTTTTCTATCTTTACCTGAACTCGGGATAAGGATGGCCATAAAAACACTAAGATCCAATGAGTGATATGAAAACAGATGAGATGTTTTCTCCAGTGCGCCGCTTTTAGTGACTATCAAGGCGGAGATGCGCAGCAATAGCGAGCTATTGTAAGCAGCTCCAACGCCGAGAGTCGCTAAAAGAGGCGTGCTGGATGGCTATCCCTTATCCCGAGTTCAGGTTATCTTAGTAAACAGTTCTTTAATCTGTATAGCGCCCATCCTCGGGCAATCTTTATAAAGAGCTTGTTATCAATGGATGATTGCTGGAAGAAGTATAGTTCTGGAAGGTCTGAAATAAGGGTTAATTTCAGGATTTTTTAACAAATTTGGTCAGAATAACAATCTGCTGACCATTAACCTTTCCTTCAATCTGTTCAGGATTGTCAGAAACCAGTGAAATCCCGCGCACGGCTGTTCCACGTTTGGCCGTAAAGTTAGCGCCCTTGACATTCAAATCCTTGATCAACGTGACAGTATCACCTGATTCAAGCTGAGCACCATTGCTATCGAGGTGTTTGATGGTGTCGTCATCACTTTTACCTTCGCCTGTTGCTTGTGCCCATGCCAGTGTTTCCTCATCCAGATAAAGCATATCAAGTAAATCCTGTGGCCAGCCTTCAGTACTGAGTCGTGTCAGCATCCGCCAGGCGATAACTTGTACAGCGGGGATCTGACTCCACATACTGTCGTTCAGACAACGCCAGTGATTAACGTCTATTTTTTCCGGGTTTTCTATTTGATCGTTGCACGCCTCACAAATCAGAATACATTGATCAGCGCCACCATTCGATTCTGGAGGAACCTCATAAACAGACAGGTTTTCTGTTGCTGAACATAATTCACAGCTGGATTCACTACGGGTATGTAATATTGATTCTGTTGTCATTTTATTAATTCTCAAAATCTGGAATCAGGATTATACCTGAGCAAACACTGATTTTATTGTGTAACTAAATAAATAATGGCGACATATCGGATAAACTTGCCTGTTGCAATAAATAACAGTGATTTCCAGAAAGAAAGTCGTAACCAACCAGCCGCAAGACAGAGCGGATCACCGATAATGGGTAACCAGCTGAAGAGTAATACAGGACTGCCCCAGCGGTTTATCCTGGATAAAGCAGATTGATGTTTTTCCTCTATTGAGGGTAGCAGACGACCGATCAACCATGAGCTCATACCACCCAATGTATTACCGAGGGTAGCAACGCTGATCAGGGTTAGTTTGGATATTTCAGTCTTCGTCGCAATCAGACCAAGAACAACTTCTGATCCTCCGGGCAGGAGTGTTGAAGAGATAAAAGCAGAAGTAAAAAGTCCCCAGAGTTCCATTGCGGACTGTCAGTTTCTCAAATCTTTTCAACAATGATTCGATCACCGGGGTTGAGTGCCCGCAGTATGGTTACATCATCACAGGCTTGGGCCCAGATATTGGTTCTGGCAGCGAGACGTATTTCATTTCCCTGTGAAATCGGTGTTGGGCCATAACCGATGGCAATACAATTGCCCTCCACCCAGAAAGCTATCTCACCTGCTTCGACAACATCTTTTGCATCATCCTCAAGATCGACCTGAACCGGAACTTCAAAATAAACTTCATCACCCCAGGTCTGAACCCGCGATGAAATCGGTACAGCTTCCAGGATTGCTCTGGCTGTCGGTGTATCCAGAAGTTCGAGTTTGATTTCCAGATCACCCGACATCAGACGTAGTTCTGTCATTATGTGTGTTTGCGGATCAGATCGAGAAATTCAGATCGGGTGCTTTCATAATGCCTGAATGTACCGTTCATCGCCGAAGTGACCATTAAGGAATTTTGTTTCTCGACACCACGCATCATCATACAGAAGTGTTTCGCTTCGATAACAACACCAACACCATCT
>JALSSM010000188.1 GCA_026984275.1 Gammaproteobacteria bacterium | reverse complement strand
ATCTCCGCAATGGCGAGCAAAGCTGTATTTTTTGCATTACCATCGGCTTTAGCCATCTTGCGAGAAGCAATCCGTGCATTGTTGCCCAGATCGAGCATGTAGTTTTTTATATCCATGAATTAATCATCGGTTCCTGAGCCAACCCGCCACCTGTTTCGCATAATATGTTAACACCGCATCCACACCGGCACGTTTGAATGACAACAACGATTCCAGCACAACCTCTTTCTCTTGCAACCAGCCATTTTGTGCCGCAGCTTTCAGCATGGCGTACTCACCGCTGACCTGATAAACAAATGTCGGCACTGCAAATTCATCTTTAACCCTACGCACGATATCGAGATACGGCATACCGGGTTTGATCATGACCATATCTGCTCCTTCTTCCAGATCCAGCGCCACTTCGTGTAGGGCTTCATCAGAATTGGCCGGATCCATCTGGTAGCTGTTTTTATTACCACCCGCCAGATTGGTAGCTGAACCAACAGCATCACGAAATGGTCCATAGAAGCTTGAGGCATATTTTGCTGCATAAGCGAGGATACGTGTGTTGATATAATTTTCCATTTCCAGCTTCACACGGATCGCACCAATTCGACCATCCATCATATCGGATGGTGCGACAATATCGGCTCCGGCTTCAGCATGTGACAAGGCCTGCTTTACCAGCACATCGACTGTTTCATCATTGAGCACATAGCCCTGATCATTGATCAGGCCGTCCTGTCCGTGCGTGGTAAAAGGATCGAGTGCAACATCAGTGATCACGCCCAGATCAGGACATTCAGCTTTCAGTGCCCTGACCGCTCTTTGAGCCAATCCTTCGGGATTAAATGCTTCAGCGGCATCTTCCGATTTTTTTTCTGTCGGAACTACCGGAAATAAGGCGATCGCCGGAATCCCCAGATCAACGCATTCACTGGCTTCTTTTAACAATTCATCAACAGAAACCCGCTCAACACCCGGCATCGACTCAACAGGTTCGCGAACACCCTGTCCCTCCAATACAAACATTGGATAGATCAGGTCATCTACCGTTAATTGATTCTCACGCATCAGTCGGCGTGAAAAATCATCGGCGCGCATGCGTCGCATTCTGGTATCAGGAAATTCTCTAGTCATGTTTATCAGTCACCCGTTCTCTGACCTGGCGCTCCCTAGGGGACTCGAACCCCTGTTGCCGCCGTGAGAGGGCGGAGTCCTGGGCCACTAGACGAAGGGAGCATTCAGGAACCTTTGATTAAGTCATGAATGATTTTGTGAAAGTTAAAATTCACCAGCTTTTCGTTACGAATTTTGCCAATAGAACCACTATTAGCTGCAATTCGTGCCTCAATCTGGCGAACTTTACCATTCCACAAAGAACATCCAGACTTAATCAGAGATTCCTTAAAGCATGTTATTATACGAGGCAATGACTTTTCCACAACTAAAAACACCGTTCGAATGAGTAACAAAGCTGATACCCGGAACAATCAGAAGGTTGTTCCTTTCCCTGCAAAACCCCGGATATTGACTCGATCCGAGCATAATATTTCCCGTGACAATATTTCCGAATATGCGCTGAAGGTTTTATATCGACTCAAACAGGCTGGTTATAAATCATTTCTGGTCGGTGGTGGTGTGCGTGATCTGTTGCTCGGCGTGGAGCCGAAAGATTTTGACATTGCGACTGACGCACGACCGGAACAGGTTCGAGAGCTGTTCAGAAACTGTCGATTGATCGGGCGGCGTTTTCGGCTGGCACATGTCCATTTTGGACGGGAAATTATCGAAGTGGCCACCTTCCGCGCACATCACGAAGCCGATGGCGATCGGCTGATCGAAGATGGCATGATCATGCGTGACAATATCTATGGTGATCTCGATGATGATGTCTGGCGAAGGGATTTTACCGTCAATGCACTCTATTACAACATTGCCGATTTTTCGATCGTTGATTATGTCGACGGTGTTGAAGATGTAAAAGCCGGGCGCATAAGATTCATTGGTGATCCCGTCGATAGATACCGTGAAGATCCTGTCAGAATGTTGCGTGCGATCCGTTTTGCAGCCAAGCTGGGATTCACCATTGATGCGGACACAGAACAACCGATCTCTGAATTGACCCATCTGCTGGATGATATCCCTCCGGCACGGTTGTTTGAAGAAGTGAATAAACTTTTCCTCGGCGGCTGTGCTTTACAGACCTTTGAGAAGCTTCGCCATTACGGACTGTATGGCCAGTTATTTCCACAGGTTGAGGAAATACTGCAACAGGAAGAAAACAATTTTCCACATATGTTTGTGATCAGGGCACTGGAGAATACAGATAAAAGAATCATTGAAGGCAAACCGATCAACCCGGCCTTTCTCTATTCAATCATGCTCTGGGAACCCATGCAAAAACAGCTGGAACATTTTCATAGCAACGGTGCGTCCCTGTTTGAAGCTCAACGTCTGGCAGCGGATACAGTCATCTCACGTCAGATTGCCAAAGTAGCCATCCCTCGGCGTTTTACCAATGTCATTCGTGAGATCTGGGATCTGCAAAAAAGGTTACAAAATCGTCACGGCAAGAGACCTTTTGCATTGCTGCACAACAAACGCTTCCGCGCCGCTTATGATTTTCTGTTATTGCGAGCAGAAGTTGGAGGAGCTTCTCAGGAGCTGGCCGACTGGTGGACGGAGTTTCAGGAGGCTGATGGAGATCGTCAGTACGAAATGCAGGCCAGCTTACCAGTCGATAAATCAAAACGTCGACGACGGCCACGAAAGCGCAAGAAAAAGCCACTCACATAAACATGCAACACCTGACCGCTTACATTGGACTCGGAAGTAATTTAGAGGAGCCTGTTCAACAGGTACGCACGGCGCTCAAAGAACTGGATCAGATCAAGTTGACCCGTTTAGTCCAACACTCTTCATTATACCGCAGCGATCCAGTGGGCCCCGCTGGTCAGCCTGATTACATCAATGCCGTTGCAGAGATTAAAACCCGTCTGGAACCCATGCCCCTTTTGCGAGCATTGCAGGCCATCGAGCAGGATCATGATCGGGTCAGAATACAACGTTGGGGGCCAC
>JALSSM010000187.1 GCA_026984275.1 Gammaproteobacteria bacterium | reverse complement strand
GTAGACAACACCCTGTGCCAATGAAATAGTCCCGGGATTTTCTTTAATTAAATGACCAACAATGGGGATGATCGGTGTTTGCACAAGCTCCATGCGTTGTGACAGGGGTGGAGGCGTTTTCATCTTTACTCGTACTGAAATGATACTATTTCAAGTTCCAGGTTGCCGATGGGTCGTTCCCAATAGACCAGATCACCTTGTTGTTTTCCTATCAGAGCTTTTCCAAGTGGTGAGGACCAGCTAATTTGTCTTGTTGCCGCACAGGCCTCGTCCTCGCCGACGATTGTAAATTGTATTGCCCGATCATCTTCATCGAGTACCGTAACCTTCGCACCGAACCTGATCCGGTCGTTTGATTGTCTGGCTGGATCAATGACAACAGCACGTTCCAGTCGTCGTTTAAGGTAGCGTAAATCTCTCTCAATTTGCTTGACTTCAGTTTTAGCTGTCAGGTTTTCCTTCTCAACCTCTAACTGTTTTTTTCGATCAAGCAGTTTTTTATATTTGTTTTGTAGTGTATTGAAACCATTTGGTGTGATGTAATTCGGCTCATCACTTTGAGGCAGATCAGGCAGATCATCTTCAGCCTGATCACCATCAGGTTCTTTTACAAAAGCACGACTCATAGAGAGAAATTTCCAGGGACTGAGTACACGATTAAAGGCTTAACAGACGCTCACCTTTATTGAACTGACTTTTCAGAAAATCCATCTGATCCGCAAGGATTTTGCGATTGGACAAAGCCAGGTATTCTGCCCAGTTTGGGACATAAGGAATGGCTAAAAGTGGCATGTGTGCTTCATCTGGTGTCCGATTTCCTTTGCGTGTATTACAGGTTCGACAGGCAGCGACCACATTAGACCAACGATCACGCCCACCCCGGGAAACGGGTTTTACATGGTCACGAGTCAGCATAAAATCAGGATGTTCTTTACCACAATACATACACAGATTCCCATCACGGAAAAACAATTCACGATTGTTCAGGGGTGGAATACTCCGTCGGACATATTTACTTTGACTGGCTCGTTTGACGGCAATAATTGAATTTATTGATACTTTTGATCGTAACCCCGTTGCTCGGCAGATCCCGCCATGGAAAGTGAACATACTTTCGCCCGCCGTCCACGCGACCATTTCCCGGCTGTAAAGATTGACTGCCTCTTCCCACGGCATCCAGATCATTGGAGAACCTGAAATATCAAGTCTTAAAATTAATGGTGTCGTCATATAAAGCTACCCACAATGCTATGATCAGCATTAATTCAAAGGTTATTAAAACAACAGGACAAGCTATGAGTCAAATCGAACCCTTATTAGAAATTATGGAAAAACTCCGAGATCCGGAAACTGGCTGCCCCTGGGACATCAGACAAACCTATAAAACCATCGTTCCTCACACGCTTGAAGAAGTTTATGAAGTCGTTGATGCCATTGAAAACGGTGGTATTGCTGATTTGCGCGAAGAACTGGGTGATTTACTCTTCCAGGTTGTTTTTTATGCCCAGATAGGCAAAGAAAGAAATGAGTTTGATTTTACAGATGTAGTCTCCGGTATCAGTGAAAAACTGACACGACGGCATCCTCATGTTTTTGATGGACAAAGCATGGATGAAAGTGAATTATCGGCTTCATGGGAGCAGTTTAAACGTGAAGAACGCCAGAAAAAGAACCAGAGCGAAGGACAAGATGAAAGCCTGATGGATAATATTCCATTGGTCTTACCGGCACTGACCCGTGCAGCGAAAATACAGAACAGGGCAGCTAAAGTTGGTTTTGACTGGCAAACGATAGAACCTGTCTGGGAAAAACTGCAAGAGGAAATGAATGAGATCCACGAAGCGATCAATGACAATATGGGGTTGGATAAAATAGAAGACGAACTGGGTGATCTACTCTGTGTTTGTGTCAATCTTGCACGTCATCTCAAAGTCGATCCTGAGAAAGCGTTGCGTCGATCAAATACCAAATTCGAACGACGGTTTCGTTATATAGAGTCGAGGCTTGCCAGGGCAGGGAAGACTCCTGAAGAAGCCTCTCTGGATGAGATGGATGCTCTCTGGGATGAGGCCAAAAAAGAGGAATAAAAAGGTTTTTTATATATTCGGGATAACCGGGGTACTATTGTAAAAGTGTGTAGAACTTTCTGGAAATAAACTCTCCGACAAGTTCATGGCCACCTTCCATAGTTGTGTTCTCAAAGTCATGTAAAAAAGTTTGTTCTTATTGAACAGCTTCAAGAAATTCAAGCGCTCATAGTCAAGGGGAGTATCAATAAATCTATTAATTCACTTCTCCAAGCCAGTTTTTGGCTTTAATGGCACATGTCCTTATATTTTCTGCACGATCATTTAAATTGCCAGGGATTGAGTATTTACTGGCTTTGTCTGAATTTAGAAGTAGTTTATAGGTATCCAGGACATCTTGCCCGCGACTGTTATACGCTGCAAAGCAATCGGCTTTGGCTTCTGTACTGGCTGGATAAGCATTGGGAGGAAGAATCAGATGATTCAAAAGACGGTGGGCCTGAACGTGTTGAATAAAAAAATGGCAAGGACCAGGTACTTCCTTACAGAGAACAGGGTTTGAAACTATCATGCTTCTTTCTGAATTCCCTTTCGCCATAGCAAGGTAAGGAATCTGAGTATCTGAAACTGTCAGGGATTGAGAAGATACTCTATCTGGCATTGCGATGAAGATGAACAGACTGAAGAGGGTCAGGATTTTAATTGTATGATTTTTCATAATATTCGTTTTCGAAATAGTGAGGGGTGGATTATTCCAGTCTTACTCTGTAAGACATGACAGGTTCACCAGAGTTTCTAAATACTTTTGAGATGAAAGTTTAGCCATCCGCCTCATCATAACCCAGATTTGGAGCCAACCATCGTTCCATTGTCCTGGTATCCATCCCTTTACGTTTGGCATAATCCTGAACCTGATCACGATTGATCTTACCGAGGCCAAAATAGCGTGAATCAGGATGTGAAAAATACCAGCCACTGACAGCTGCTGTTGGAACCATGGCATAACTTTCAGTCAGAGTGATCCCAGTATTATTTTCTACATCCAGCAGTTCCCATAAC
>JALSSM010000186.1 GCA_026984275.1 Gammaproteobacteria bacterium | reverse complement strand
TTCATCAAGAAAGGGAATGAAGTCCGGGATGATCAGATCAAAAATAAATAATCCGATGACGAGAAAAAAAAGACTCCTAAACTTCAATTGTCTTGAATAGTTCAGGAATAGTGCAATAAGTGTTGCTGGATTCATGTCAGTATCTTGATCTGATCTATCGACCTTTCAGTATCCGTTGTTTTTCCCGTCCCCAATCACGTTCCTTGGAAGCAGCCCGTTTGTCATGTGCCTGTTTACCCTTGGCCAAGGCAATCTCAATTTTTGCCCGGCCTTTAACCCAGTACATGGCTGTGGGCACAATGGTATAACCTTTTCTTTCGACAGCCGCAGATAGTTTGGCCAGTTCGTGTGCATGTAATAACAGCTTTCGTGCTCTGGTCGGAGTGGGTTGGATGTGCGTTGAAGCGGTTTGCAGTGGTGTGATCACGGCATTGAGCAGCCAGGCCTCACCATTTTGCAAGTGAATATGGCTATCGAGGATCTGGATTTTACCCGCTCGCAGACTTTTAACTTCCCAGCCTTCAAGTACCAGACCAGCTTCGAAACGATCTTCGAGATGATAGTCATGTCTTGCCTTCTTGTTCAGAACGATGGTGCTGGAAGGGTTCGATTTTTTTTTCTTTGCTTTTCCCATAACCCGCCATTATAGATAACAATGTCTATAAATTGGAAAATTAGTTGCAGGCGCGGCATACTTTCAGAAAAGAATTGGAGTTTTTATTATGGCTACAAAAAGACAATCCGTTCATGGCCAATGGTCTTCACGCTGGGCTTTTGTATTAGCAGCGACAGGTTCAGCTGTCGGACTTGGGAATATCTGGAAGTTTCCCTATATCGCCGGTGAAAATGGTGGTGGTGCTTTTGTACTGGTCTATCTGGTCTGTATTTGCCTGATCGGAGTACCGATCATGATGGCGGAGATCATGCTGGGTCGTCGTGGCAGGCAGAATCCTGTCATGACCATGGAAACTCTGGCGAAAGAAGAGGGCCGATCAACCCATTGGAGATTGTTGGGGCTCATGGGCGTTCTGGCCGGTTTTTTTATTCTCTCTTACTATAGCGTAATCGCAGGCTGGGCATTGTCTTATATCTTTCAGTCAGCGTCAGGTGCTTTTGTTGGAAGCAGTGCTGAAACTGTAGGGAAAATTTTCGGGGATCTGGTTTCGACACCCGAAACATTACTGCTCTGGCATACGCTGTTTATGGTGATGACGATGCTGGTGGTGGCCCGTGGTGTCCGATCTGGATTGGAAAAAGCGGTGACATGGTTAATGCCCGGGTTGTTTTTGATACTGGTGTTATTAGTTGGATATGCAATGGCCGAAGGGAGTTTTGCGGAAGGTGTCAATTTTCTGTTTTCAGCCGATTTTAGCAAACTGAACTGGGGTTCTGTTCTGATAGCGATGGGGCACGCTTTTTTCACGCTCTCTCTGGGAATGGGAGCGATCATGATCTATGGTTCCTACCTGCCAGAAAAAGTCTCTATTGCTAAAACCAGTTTCATGGTTGCCGCAGCTGATACCACTGTTGCTTTGCTGGCAGGGTTAGCAATTTTTCCGATTGTTTTCGTGAATGATCTGGCTCCGGGATCTGGTCCTGGTTTAGTTTTTCAGACCTTGCCTATCGCGTTTGGTCAAATGCCGGGTGGCCTGATCGTAGGCACCTTGTTTTTTGTCATGCTGGTCTTTGCGGCCTGGTCGTCATCGATTTCCCTGATCGAACCCGCAGTGACCTGGCTGGTAGAAAAAAAGACTATGACACGTGGGAAGGCCTGTGTGGTCTCAGGAATTGCAACCTGGCTGCTGGGCATCGTAACGGTACTGTCATTCAATAAATGGTCTTTTGAATTTACCTTTGCAGGTCATAAAAAAACCGAAGGTTTGTTTGATATGCTCGACATCCTGACCGCTAATATTATGTTGCCATTGGGAGGATTGTTGATCGCAATCTTTGCTGGCTGGCAGATGGCAAAAACATCAAGTATTGACGAGCTGGGAATGGAAAGCACAGATCTCAGTTACAGAATGTGGCGTTTCCTAGTGCGTTATGTCACACCGGTTGCCGTGATCATAATTATGTTGAAGGCCATCGGTATTTTGTAAAAAATAATGAGCAAAATCAGTAAACGGGTCTTAGTTCCATACACACCTGAGCAAATGTACGATTTAGTCAATCATGCTGAAAAATATCCTGAATTTCTTCCCTGGTGTGACAAAGTTAATGTGATCGAGCGTAATGAAATGAGTGTAAAAGCCGAAGTCAGCGTACGTAAAGGGAGGATCCATCAGTCCTTTACGACCCAAAACAGGATGATTCCGGGAAAACGTATCGAAATGACTCTGGTCGAAGGTCCTTTCAAAAAGCTTCACGGTATCTGGCATTTTTCACCGCGCGGAGAGTCTGGTTGTGAAGTGAAGCTGGAGATGGAATTTGAATTTGCAAAAGGCCTGTTGGGTTTTGGCTTTGGCAAGATTTTCAATGGCATTGCCAATACGCTGGTGGATGCTTTCTGTCAGCGAGCAAAACAGGTCTATGGATAAGGTTTATGTTGCTTATGCCACACCCGAACGGCAGATCGAACTTGAGCTGGAATGGCTTTCCGGAGAAACAGTTGAAGATCTTATTAAGCGATCAGAGATCCTCGTACAATTTCCAGAAATCGATCTGGAGATCAATAAAGTTGGTCTCTTTAGTCAGCTTTGTGAACTTGATGATGAGCCACAAGTTGGCGATCGGGTCGAGATTTACAGAGCATTGAAGATTGATCCAAAAGAGTCACGCAGAAATCGAGCAAAACAAACCTAAAGTGAACTAGTCTTCCTGCCGAAAAAGTCTCTATGGAAACTCAAGTTGCAGGGAGCAATATATGAAGACTATCTTCAAAACACCACTATCTTTTCTGGTCATATTATTTCTGATCTTCTTTCATAATTTTGCCACCGCCAAAGTGTATAAATGCAAAGGTGTGGATGGAAAAATTGAGTATCGACAAAAAGTCTGTCCGGTTGATACCGAAGAAAATAAAATAGATCATTTAAATTACAAAGCGCCTGAAGCGGCTCCAACTGACAATCCTGTTGCGAAATCAAATGCGCTTCG
>JALSSM010000185.1 GCA_026984275.1 Gammaproteobacteria bacterium | reverse complement strand
AGTATTCCATGTAGATTTCTGGTTAATGTTTCCCAGAAGCGATGATTTGAAATGCTGTTAACTGCTGTACTGGAATTGTTATTTCCACCTCTTGAGGAATTACTATTAGAACCGCCTGTACTTGTCACATCTACGGTGCCCGTTGTCGCTATCTGGGTTGAGACACTGATCTCACCCTGGGTATCACGTGAAATATTGACATAGTCTATTTTATAGGTTCGAAAATATGGGGCATCTGGCGAAATATATAAATTACTGCCTTTTAGTTCATATCGGAGTCCAGCCTGACGTGAAATTCGCTCAAGGATCTGGGGAAGCGTTTGCTCAACCGCATTGAGTGTCACAATCCCCTCAATCTTGGAATCAACATCAATATTCAGGGAGGCATCCCGGGCTAATGCAAACAACAATTCTTTAACTGGGACATCGTTGACAACAACGGTATAACGTTCGAGATCCTGTTCAGAAGGTTGTGGAACAGGTGGTGGTAAGAATGCTTTTTTCTGAACGATCTCTGGAATATCGCTATCCAGGGTTCCGGCCGTATCTTCATCGACTGAAATATGACCTTCAGATGGTTGGTGAGGCTCAGGAATCGTGGATGCACAACCCCCAAGAAAGACTGCTACAAATACTGTCTGAAGTGTGATCTGTGCAAGTTTCCCCTTCATAATGATAACCATTTCTTATACTTTTCCCCAATAGAACGATCAAGATACCATATTTTTAATCAGTAATAGAGAGCTGGCACACAATTTTTATAATTTTGGACTTATTAGTTCGCTTAAAATGTCGTGACTTTCTGATCAAGGTTTTGCCACTCAGATGTTGATTTGCCCGTTTCTGATGACAAATTCATATTCTCTCCACGGGAAGACTGGTTTTGAGGCTGTACACGGACATCCTCATCAGTTGAATGGTTCTTTGTCTGATTAAACCACCAGCCACCGGCTGCAACCAGTATTAATGCCAGCAAAGCCACGCCAGCAAGCATATTAGTATTATTTTTTTCCTTGCCCGGCATGTCTGAAAAATCACTATCGTTAACGGCAACCTTAATGTGCTTTGGTGTTACAACTCTGTCATTTTCAGCAAAAGCGGCGAGGCAGGCTTTGTCAGCGAGAATATTGATCCTGCGTAATATTCCCCCGGAATGTTTCCAGATTTCTTTTATCGCTTTCTGATTAAATAAATCCATTCCCTGATAACCACTGGTGCGCATGCGGGTATTGATATAGTCACGCACTTCATACTCCTGTAATGGAGCCAGATTAAAACTGTAAGTAATTCGCTCTTTTAATTGACGAATATGCTGCTGGGACAGGTTTTCATCCAGCTCCGGCTGCCCAAACAAAACTATCTGAAGCAATTTATCCTGTTTGGTTTCGAGGTTACTGAGCAAACGCATCTCTTCCAGCGTCTCGATCGGCATGCTTTGGGCTTCTTCGACGAACATTACAACACGCTTCCCGTTAGCATGCTGCTCGACAAGATAATCCTGGATTTTATGCATGGCCTTGAGCTGTGGATCATCCGGTGAAACATCCAGACCCATTTCAAAACCGATAGCGTGGAGCAGATTATCGGGTGTCAGACTGGGATTTGCCAGATAAACGACCTCGACATCTTCAGGTAAACCGTCTTCCAGCATCCGACAAAGCATGGTTTTTCCACTGCCCACTTCGCCAACAACTTTCGTGATCCCTTCCCCATTGGTTACTGCATAGATCAATGCCTGCAAGACAGCACCACGATTGGCACCCGGGAAAAATAATCGGGTGTCTGGTGTTATCTTGAAAGGTGATTGGTTGAGCCCAAAATAATTTTGATACATAAATCTCTTCTGTAGCCTATTTTTCTGTGTCTATTTCAATGTTTAACCGCTGGATCTTACTGTACAACGTTGTGCGATTGATTCCCAACAGTCTGGCAGCCCGGCTTAAATTTCCATGACTGTTTTTCAACGCGATGGTGATATATCTTTTTTCCCATTCATCCAGTTTTTCATCCAGCCGGAAAGCTTCAGAGTGTAATAATTCCCGCTCTCCAAGCAAATCAAGATCGCCCTGATCAGAATCTGGTATATAAACAGCCAACTCCATTTCGGCTTCTAATTGTCGAAGATTGACGTCACCACCTGGATATTTTGATCCCAGCCGGATCACAATATTTCTTAACTCTCGTACATTACCAGGAAAAGCATATTGTGTAAGACGTTGTTCCGCTTCTTTGTTCAACGTAAAGGCCTGAAAAGTACCTGCATAAAGTTGCTGAAAATAATTTAACAATAACAGACAATCATCGCCTCTTTCTCGCAATGGGGGAACCTTGATCGTCAAAACACCAAGTCGATGATAGAGATCCTGACGAAAAGCACCTTTGCGTACGGTTTCGGGTAGATCACGATTTGTCGCAGCAACAATCCGCGCATTGGAATGACGAGATTGAGTTTCACCGATCCGGTAGTATTCCCCATTCTCCAGAACCCGAAGCAACTTGGCCTGTAATTCAAGTGGTAACTCTCCCACTTCATCAAGTAACAACGTGCCTTTATCAGCCTGTTCAAAAAAACCCGCTTTGGCCGAATCAGCACCGGTAAATGCTCCCTTTGCATGACCGAACAACTGAGCTTCAAGCAGATCGGCTGGGAAAGCCGCACAGTTGATTGTCAGAAGAGGCTGCTTTGATCGCTGGCTTTCATTGTGTAGTGATTCAACGACCAGTTCTTTACCACTGCCGGATTCGCCTTCGATCAGGACAGGAAAGGGTGTGTCAGCAAATTGTTTGATCAGTTCACGCAAGGTTTCCATGACTGGACTATGACCAATCATACCCGGCTTGTCCTGATCAATAACAGCATTCTCCTGCTCGGCATCCAGCATCATCAACTGGTGTTGTAACCGTGACTTAAGCAAATGAACATCGCAGGGTTTAGGCACAAAATCTATCGCACCCAACGTCATGGCATGCTGGATATTATTACGTTTGCTCTGGCCGGAAAGCACAAGGATTTTCATGGCCGGATTGAAGGCCAGTAATTCTGTAATCAGCGTAAACCCCTCTTCAGGCGTGTGGGGTGTTGGTGGCAAACCCAGATCGACCAGTGCCAGCTCGGGTAGATCACTCAGGGTTTGCAGCAGAGATTTTGCTTCTTCACGCGCTCCCGCCTTTAGCACATCAAAA